>NZ_JBEYVB010000004.1:0-252112 GCF_040643815.1 Micromonospora sp. NPDC047074 | reverse complement strand
CCGATCTTGACCGGATTACCGAGGCCAGCACCACTGTGCGGGTAATACCAAAGACTCCCGCCCGAATCGACACCCAGAACGTCAGCGGCCCCGTCACCGCTCCAATCCGCAGCCATCACATGCCGGAACGTCGACCAGCCGTGCCCGATCTTGACCGGATTACCGAGGCCAGCACCACTGTGCGGGTAATACCAAAGACTCCCGCCCGAATCGACACCCAGAACGTCAGCGGCCCCGTCGCCACTCCAATCCGCAGCCATCACATGCCGGAACGTCGACCAACCCTGCCCGATCTGCGTGCGGCCGGACAGCTCGTAGCTGTTGTTCGGGTAGTACCACAGCCTCCCGGAGGAGTCGACACCCAGGACGTCGGCAGCTCCGTCGCCGCTCCAGTCCGCCGCCATCACGTGCTTGAAAGCCGCCCAACCATGCCCGATCTCGACCGGGGCGCTGAGGCCGGCCCCATTGTGGGGGTAGTACCAGAAGTCACCGCTGGCGTCGACCCCCAGCACGTCGGCGGCACCGTCACCACTGAAGTCGGACACCCGTTCGCCGTCGGCCCCGGGTAGGCCGGTGGACAGGCGATTCTGGCTCACCGGCGCGGTGCCGGTGGGGTAACTGGTACCGACCTCCACCGTGTTCGGGATTTCGCGGCTGAGCTGGGAGTCGCAGTAGACGACATTCCAGTGCAGATGCGGGCCGGTGACGTTTCCAGTAGCGCCGGACGAACCGATCTGCTGCCCCTGGGCGACCCGTTGTCCCCGGTTGACGATGGTGGCGCTGAGATGGGCGTACTGGGAGCAGCGATTGTTGCCGTGGTCGATGAGAGCGATGATGCCGCCACCGGCGCTCCATCCCTCGAAGTGGACGGTGCCGGCCGCCGAGGCGACGATCGGGGTGCCTTGCGACATGGCGAAGTCAACGGCATGCCGGTTGTAGCCGTCGTTGTGGGAGAAGCCACTCCCGGGGGTCTGGGTGACGGTGTACGCGTGCCCCGCCCGGTAGGGCAGTTTGAACGGCGCGCCGGCGGCGGCAAGCGCAGACTCCTGCGGCACCAAGAAACCGAGCCCGACGACAAGAACAGCCAAGCTGGCTACGATATTGCGACGCAAATGGACCTCCTCTTTCATGAGGCTGGAACGTGGGACGCCAACCTTGAAAGCAGTCGTCGGCGTGCTGGAAGACCAGGGAACGAGCTGGCCCAGAGAATGTCCCAACGAGACCGAGACTGTCAAGAACGCCAATGAGTCCGGCACGTAACGGCCGCCCCGCCACGGGCAGTGACCGTCGAATTCTGCCCGGTAACTGAACGGTGAGCCGGAGAGCGCATGCCGGGGTGGACCCACCGAGTTGGGCGTCAGGGAGAAGCGGTTCCACCGCGCCGGCTTACCAGGGCCAGTGCTCGGCCAGGTGGGCCGGCTCGTCGCCCGGCGACACCACGAACGCGTTCCCACCGCTGTCGTCGAGCACCAGCAGCGGCCCGGCCTGCGATGCCAGCGCCACGGCCGCCGCCAGCACGGCACGTCCCGACGGCTTGCGGAACCCGATGTCGGTCACCGCCTGGTGCAACTCCACAGGCTCGTCAGGGCTGGCACCGTCGACACCCAGCCTGACCTCTCCCAGGTCCAGACCAGCCGCCGGCACACAGCTGGCCGCGCCCGGACATTCCGGTAGCTCTTCGGTCACCCCACGCCCGACAACCTGGAACCACGGAGTGCCGTGGCAGCCAGCCTTCCGAAACGCTAGCAAGACCTGCTCCACAGTCGGCAGCGCGCGGAGGGTCGGTGCCTCCTCGGGCAGACCACAGGAATACTCAGCCTCAGCCGCCCACTCGATTGCACCGTTCTCGGCCGCCTGGTGCAGGGGCGTCACCACCAGAAACCAACCCACGGCGCACATCGTGCCATCCCGGCCGCCGGCCTCGGGACGCGAAGCGAACCCGACCGGACGGCTACGGCTCCGCCATCGCGCCTGGCGCTGACCGGCGCCTGGTACGCCGCCTGGCGGTTTCCGCGATGATCAGCAGACCAGGGATGGCACCGAGCAACCAGATCGCGATCAGCGGCCAGTGGATCAGCGCACTCACCGCCCCGCGGATCTGCGGAACTTCTCCGACGGTGTACGACGCCTGCTGGTCGTCGGTACGGCAGGACAGCGAATAGGTACCGGGCACGGGAACCTCGAAGGAAGCGACCCAGGCATAGGAGGCCGCGTCACCTCCGTAGTCGCCGGGTGCGATGGTGACCAACTTCGCCGGCACGACAGCTCGGTCGGCGCCAGTGATTCGGCAGTCAGGGCTGCGTGGTGCGAAGCCCACCGCGAAAATCGCGTACTGGCCTGCCGCCGGCAGCCTCAATTCCCGCTGCTCACTGGCCGGGGCCGCATACTGGCCCACTGCCCCGTACTCGACCGGGTCGTACCACACCGTGCTGCCCTCAGCGCCAAGCTGCACGGTCAGCTCGGCGAGCAAGGCACCCACCATGGCGGCGATTCCGCCAGTGACATAGCCACGTCGGGCCGACACTGGGCTACGCCGCAACCGGACTCGGGCGAGCAGGTAACCGACCGCCGCACCACAGATCGCCAAGGGAACGCTGCCGAACAGGACGCTCCACCACTGAGCCGCGCCACTGAGCGGGACAACCCACCGATAGACAGCCACCGTCGCGCCCACGAACCCCGCACTGATCAGCGTGGCCGCGACGACAGCCGCCATCACGACCGAGGCAGCGCGACGCTGACCGGTGCACCGTGTCCACTTCGCTGCCACCACGGCAGCGAGCACAGGCACCGCCCCCACGATCCACCACAGCGCAGTCGAAACCTTCTGGTCCTCCTCCCACCGGTGAGTCCCCTCGAAGACGATCAGCGGAGCTGGCACAGTCACGAGCACCCACACCGCCAGAACCCCCGGACCGGGAAACGCCCGCCCCACCACCCGCCAGGTTGCCGCGATCATCCACCGATCATCGGGCACGGCACTGGTTTTCCAAGCCCCGATCTGGGACCAGGCCAGCAGCGCCGACACCGGAGGCACTGCACAGAGTCATCGCGAATCCCATCGAATCGCCGCACCCGCCACGATCGAATACGAAGCTCCGCCAGTCCACCGTGGCCCTCTGTCGCGCCGTCGACGAGGTGGTCGCCGACCGCAGCGATGGCGTACGGCAGTATCTTCCGGTGGTCATGGAGCCGGTCCCCAGCTACGAGGACCTGATCTGGCTGTTCGAGGCGGAGCCGGTCTACCGGTACGCGGACGACGAGCGGGAGATTGGATACCAGTTCGACTGGCGAGAGCTGTGGCCCTACACGGCGGTGACGTTCCAGACCACGCGAGCCGGCTACGACATCGAGATGTACATCGAGCCGGGTTACCAGGTCGTTCGCCTACGGTTGCGGACCGCCCCCGGCGGAGCCGAGTTGCTCGACCTGGATCTGCGCGGCGTTCGAGGCGTCGGAGTCGACCGGATCCATGGTCGCGAGCTGCTACGGGTCGATTTTCCGGACGATTCGCCGGCCACCGCCCTGTGGCTACGGATGAAGCCCGACGTGGCGCTGCACTGGTCGTACGGCCTACCAAGGTGACGCGGCTGGCGCAGCGAGCGGCAACCGGCAGCTCTGGTACGAACCTCAGGTGGCCTACTTCGAGGACCTGAGCATCTATCGCTACAGCGATGTCGACATCATCGAGACGGACTGGGGCTGGCTTGAGTTCCGGCCCGGATACGACCGGATCAACGTGGGATGGCTCGATGCCTCCCACCCGTTCGAGGAGGGCCCCACCCCGAGCTGGTTCGCCAACTCGCTGCTCGACATCATCGCGGCAGCCCGTGTCAACACGATGCGCGGATACAGCCGGTGCCCCTTCTGCCCGAGCCGCCCAGAGGACCCCATGCTCTCTGTGGCCCACCCGAGCGGCATCCTCTGGCTGGGACACACCGAGATCAGGGTGCCGGGGCCGGGCGTGATGTTTGCCGGGCCCTCGCTCATCTGGCATTACGTCACCGCCCACTCCTACCGGCCGCCGGCCGGATTCATCGAGGCCGTGGAGCAGTACGACTTCGGCTGGACCGCGGAGTCGGGCCCATGGATACCCTCCGACGCCCAGCGCATCACGTTCGACTGAGCCGCCAGCGGCGACACAGGTGGGTGATCGAATCGGCACCTGCCGGCGTAGGGTCACCCGGTGACCGTGTACGACGTCGCCGCCAGGCTGCCCGCCATCGGTCGCCTGCAGCAGCGCTGCAAGGCGTTGGCCGTGCTGGAGCGCATCATCGACGGCGGGGCGCCCTACTACGTCTACACCCCGACCTGGGGCGAGGGCGAGGCGGCGCTGATGAGCAACGGCAGCGGTGACGAGTGGACCGTCGTGTTCACCGCACACGGCGCGTTCATTTGGGTCTTCGATCACGAGTCGGCGATGTCGCCCTACCGCGATCCGGACCACGAGTTGTGGCCGGGCCTGACCGACGGCATCCCGGCGGTGTTCCGCCCGCAACTGGAGGAGCCAGCGTTCTGCGACGAGGCGGGGCAGTTCACCGCCACCGCCGTGCTGTGGCGGCTGGCCGGTGACGACCGCTGGTGCGCCGGCGACGGCATCACCTTCCCACCGCTGCGCGGACCGTACGACCCGGGGCCGGACGGGTCGGACATGCTCGAGATCCTGCTCGACGACATCGTCGACCGGTTCGTCGAGTTCGCCGGCGACTACTACGAGGTCGAGGCGGACCGGGCCGCGGTCGAGCATGTCGTCGCCCGGCAGCCGCTCACCGACACCGTGGTACGGGCCCTGAACCCGCAACTCACCGTCACCGACCTACGGAAGGACCTCGACACGATCGGTTACCCGATCGCCGCGACGTAGCGGGGTCGGGGCTCCTCGGCGGGGTGGGCAACAACTACGGTGGTTGCCGTGGCTGCGTGGGAGCTCTGGCGGCAGGACGACAACGGCAACCGGGTTCGCGTGGGCGTCTTCGCCGACCGGATCGAGGCGCTGGCCAGGGTCCTGGCGCTGGAGTCCGGTGTGGTGCACAAGCAGACCTACTGGGTCGACGGGCCACCAGGGCCGGTCTGCCACACGAACCGTGACCTCTACCGACGCCTTGTCTCAGCGGGCGAACGCATGAACGCGGCCGCGCGCAGCCTGGACGTGTTCCTGCGTTCGTGGTGGCGGGTCGCCCGGCCGCTGTCGGGTCGGGTCTCGCTGGACCTGGACACGGTGGCCGCGATGGTCGTGGCGGCGGGCACGGTCGAGCCGGCGCCGCTGCAGCCCTCGTGGCGTTCGGCGTCGTTCCGCTACACCGACGAGCCGACGTCGTATGCCGACTGGGAAGCCGTCGTGCTGTCTCAGATCGCGGACCTGGCCGACTTCGCCGAGCAGGGACCACTCGACGAGTACGCCCGGTTCGGCGTCGACGCCCCCCGGACGGCAGGATGCGTGCGAGCCACGGACCTGCGCTGGTACAACTTCGATCCTCAGGCGTACCTGGAATGTGGGATGGCCGGCGCGCTGGGTGGCTGGAGCGAGGACGACGGCCTACGGAAACCCGTTCCTGGCCCCGTCGTGCCGTTGGTGAGCGAACCGGAGCCGGGCGAGCACCCCGTCGGCTCCCTCGGCTGGGCAGATCTCGCGGAGCTGGCCCGGTGCGGGCAGGAGTACGAGTAGCGCGCAGACTTCGAAGAGCGGTGCCGTTCCTCGCGGAACTTGCCGTGGGGGCCGCGAACCGCCGTGACCAGTTCGTCTGGATGCTGGGCATGCTGGCCGACGATCGGCACGCCCACGGTGCCGCCTTCACGTCGGTGCGGACAGCGGTCACCGCTCAACTGGAGCCTCTGGTGGCCCTGCTCGATGACGCCGACCCTCAGATCCGCGAGGCCGCGGCCTATGCCGCGACGAAGGCGGGTGTGACCTGGCCGCGGTTCGGGGCCGGCTGGACACCCGTCCGGCATACGCCGAGGTGCTGGCCGGGATGGGCGGGCACTCGGGTACGCCGCCGTTCTCGTGCCGGACCTGCTCGCCGCCATGCCGCACGCCGGTCCGCAGATCTGGCCGGTTCGCCCTCACGATCATCCTGGAACTGCGTGCGGTCGAGACAATCCCCGCCCTGGAAGAACATCTCGGCCGCGACGCCCGTTCCGGCGTGGGCATCTCCGCGGATGACGTCGTCTGGTCCGACGAACTGCTACAGGAACACATAAGGGACACGACCAGACACCTGCGCAGCAAGCTCAGCACCGCACCACGTAGCTGGAGTCGTACGTCCAGGTCAGGGAGACGTAGGAAAACCGCTCCACATGCCAGTACCGGATCGTGGCGGTCGGGGTGATTCCCTGGGTACGGACCCAGCGTTGCCCGACGTACCGGTAGGTGACCGCCGAAGCCGGGGGCGTGATGTCGGTGCTGCTGGTGCAGTAGGCGGTGCCGGAGGCGCCGGTCGTCGTGAGCGTCGTACTGGAGATCAGGAAGTTGCCCGAGTTGCACTTGGCCACCAGGCTGTACCGGTAGTACAGGATGGACGACCCGCTCGGCGGCTGCTGCGCCATCCAGTACCGGTAGGTGAAGGCTTCGTTGCTCCGGGCTCCGATGAGCGTCCAGGTCGTACCGATCGACGGGTCGACTGGGTTCGGCTCGAAGAACCCGCTGGTGGAGCAGTGGGCAGACAGCACGCCGGGCCCGGCGGACGCGGGGGCTGCCACTACCGTGGGGGCAGCCAGGCCCAGCACCAGCCCGAGGATCAGGAGCAGGGTCGGTCGACGACGGCGGGGACGGGAAGCGAACAGAGTGTGGTGGGGGGACATGGACCACCTCCATGACAGGGTCGCCGGCTCGGCTTCGGCGGTGGGGTCGCCAGCTCGGGTCGGCCGGGATCGCTACCACGAGGGTAGGTTTTCTCCGTCTCGGCAGGGCCTGCTGACGGTGATCCGACAACCGGCGCCGGGGCCTCTGACTCGCTGTGCCAGCATCGCCTGGTGCGCGACGAGCAACGCCTACGAACACGGACGCCTGAGTCACGAGCCTTCGCGGAGCGCGTACGGCTCGTCATGAGCCTGACCGCGCGCCTCAACGCGCTGCCGTTCGACGACCTCGACGCGCGCCGGGCGGCGCTGACCGAGATCTTCGGCAGACCGGTTCCTGACTCGCTGTCCATCCTGCCCCCGTTCTACTGCGACTACGGGCTCGGCGCGTCGTTCGGCGAGCGCGTCTTCATCAACCAGGGCTGCTTCTTCCTCGACTACGGCGGAATCACCATCGGTGACCGCGTCCTGATCGGTCCCCGCGTGACCCTGAGCACGGCCGGACACCCGGTCGAGCTCGACGAGCGGTACGACTTCATCACGCACGCGCCCATCGTCATCGAGGACGACGTGTGGATCGGCGCCGCGGCCACGATCACCCCTGGCGTGACGATCGGTCGCGGCTCGGTCGTCGGCGCGGGCGCCGTCGTCGCGAAGGACGTGCCGCCGCTGAGTGTGGTGACGGCGACAAGCGCTGTCGAGCGGAAGCGGCTGAGACCGGCCTCTCCCCCAACGGATCTGTCGACGGACTGACAAGGCTGGTGCCGGGGCGCCGCCGCCCCGGTGACGGCGGCGCCCCGGCACGGAGTCAGCAGGGGCCCAGGTCGCGCCACTGCGCGGTGAGTCCCGGCTCGGAGCCGAGCGTCCACCAGTTCGCCTGCCAGAGCCGGCCGTTGTGCCGCACCCGCTGGCCGCCGAGGTACACCGTGTCCCGGTCCCAGTTCGGCACGCCGGCACAGTTCGCCGGCGGCGGCGTCGAGGGCGGCGGGGTCGACGGCGGCGGCGTGGAGGGCGGCGGGGACGAGGGCGGCGGCGAGCTGGGCGGCGGCGTGGGGCAGGCCCCGCCCGCGCCGACCGTGTCGGTGTGCGTGGTGCCGGCGGACCGGTGACCGGCCACCCGCGCCGCCACCTGGGCCGGCGTCAGCACCTGCCGGTCGGCGAAGTAGAGCCAGTCGACCTGCTGGTGGTAGGTGCTGCGCCCGCCGGTGTGGGCGACGAGGTCGATGAACCACAGGTTGAAGTTGATCGACATCGGGGTCTCCGGGTAGTACCGGTCGCCGTGGTCGGCCACCTGCTGACCGTCGACGTAGTACTTCACCCGGCCCTGCGACACGGTGAACAACAGGTCGTGCCAGCCGTCGAAGCTGCGGCGCTGCGCGGTGTGGGTGTTGTCGGCCACCCAGGGCTCGTTCTGGTACGTCTCCCAGGTGGTCTGGTAGAAGATCGGGCCCTGTTCGCCCCACCCGCCGTTGGGCAGGTACTCGAAGTCGATCTCACCGTAGTTCGGGTCCATCGGACGGTCGAGCGGGGTGATCGTGAAGAACGTCTCGACGAGACGGTCGCCGTCGTTGCCGGAGACCGGCGCGTCGGCGAAGCGCACCCGGGCCGCGTACGTGCCCTCGAAGAACGCCCGGCGCTGGAACAACTCGGCGTGGCTGGTGCCGGCGGCGGTCCCGTCGGTGGCAGCGGCGAGCTGGAGCACCTTCTGCCCGCCGGAGGTGGGGAACGAGATGTTGGACGCCGGCCACGAGGCGCCCGGCACGCCGGGGCCGCCGGCGTTGGTGCGTACCGTCCAGTTGCGGGCCGGCAGCGCGGGGTCGGCCGACGTCGCGTACGCGAAGTCGTCGAAGAGCACGCCGCAGGTGTCGGCCGCGGCGGCGGCGCTGCCGCCCGGGCCGGCTGCGACGATCGCGGCGGCGGCGGTGAGCGCCGCCGACGCGGCGGCGAGGGCCGCGCGGGATCTCCGTGACATGGGGGTCTCCTCACGGTGGGAGGGAAAGGGGTACGCGCGGTCGGGCGACGACGACCGCCCGCGCGGCGGAGCCGGACGGATGGGCCTACCTGATCGCCCCCGCGGTGAGGCCCGTGCGGATCTGGCGTTGGAAGAGCACGTACGCGGCGAGCACCGGCAGCATCGCGATGGTGAGGCCGGCGAACAGGCCGCTCCAGTCGCTGCGGTAGCCCTGGCTGACCGACAGCGCGGCCAGCCCCTGCGCGAGCACGTAGCGGTCGGGGTCGGGGTTGAGCACCAGCGGAAGCAGGTACTGGTTCCACAGCCCCAGGAAGTTGAAGATGGCGATGCTGATCAGGCCGGGTCGGGCCAGCGGCAGCATCACGCGGACGAGGACGCCCCAGTGCGAGCAGCCGTCGAGGAACGCCGCCTCGGCGAGCACCGTCGGCAGCGAGCGGAAGAAGGCGTGCAGGAAGAAGACGGTGAACGGCAACGCGTACGCGGTGTAGACGAGGACCAGGCCCGGATAGGTGCCGAGCAGGCCGAGTTGCTCGACCACGAAGAACAGCGGCACCAGGGCCAGGAACACCGGAAAGAGCAGCCCGGAGACGAAGGTGTAGTAGACGATCCGGTTGCCCCGGAACGGGTAGCGGGCCAGGGCGTAGGCGACGGTCGAGCCCAGCACCATGGTGAGCAGCAGCGCGGCCCCGACCACGATCGCGCTGTTGCCGACGTACCGGCCGATGGAGGCCTGGTCCCAGGCCCGCGACCAGTTGTCGAACCGGGGCTGCTCCGGCAGCGTCCACGGGCTGGTGAGGATCTCGCGGTCGGTCTTGAGTGAGTTGGTCACCGCCCAGAGCAGGGGCACCGTGACGATCGCCGCCCACGCCACGAGGAAGACGTGCGGGCCCCAGGTGCCGCTGCGGCGTCGGCGTCGGGTCGGCGGCGCGGGCGGCGCGTCGACGGGCCGCTCGATGATGGTCGTCATGCGTATTCCACCCGCTCCCGGCGTCCGGCCCGCAACGCCACGACGGCGACCGCGAGCGTGAGGAAGAACAGCGCGACGCCCATCGCCGCGGCGTACCCGAACCGCCCGTACGTGAACGCGTTGCGGTACAGCCCGAGACCCATCACCTCGGTCGCTCCGTCCGGCCCGCCCGGGCCCACGGTCATGATCTGCACGACCGCGAAGCCGTCCAGGGCGAGCACGCCGAGGTAGACGAACGCGACCTGGACGTTGTCCCACAGCAGCGGCACGACGACGCGCCGCAGGACGGCGAGGCGCCCGGCGCCGTCCAGCACCGCCGCCTCCAGCACCTCGCGCGGGATCGACTCCATCGCGGCGCCGAAGAGCAGCATGTAGAAGCCGACCGACGACCAGACCAGCACCGCCATGACCGCCCACAACGCGACGGCCGGGTCGCCGAGCCAACTGCGGGCGAGCCCGTCGAGCCCGACCGCGCGCAGCACGCCGTTGAGCAGCCCGTCGGTGGGGCCGTAGACGAACTGCCAGAGCACGGCGACGATCGGCAGCGAGAGCACCTGCGGCAGGAAGTACGCCACCTTGTACAGCTCGCCGCCCCGGACCGCGGACGGTCCGGCGGCCCCGCCACGCCCGCCGAACGAGACGAGCGCGGCCAGCAGCAGCCCGAGGACGATGGTGACCGCCGGCACGACGAGGAGCATCAGCCCGTTGTTGCGCAGTGCGGCGCGGAACAGCGGGTCGTCGGCCAGCCGGCGGAAGTTGTCCAGGCCGACGAAGCCCACCTCGCCGGACACGCCGGTCCAGTCGGTGAGGGCCAGGTAGAACGCCTGCGCGTACGGCGAGAGCACGAACACCGCGTACAGGGCGAGAGCGGGCAGGATCGCGCCGGCGAGGAAGCGGTTGCGGCCGGATCGGACGCTCGTCATCGCTACCGCTCGTACTTGGTGACGGCGCTGTCGGCCGCGACGCCGTCCGCCGCCTTCTGGATCCGGTCGGCCCACTGGGCCGGCGTGACGCGCCGGGTGGCCAGCTCGCCGGTGGCGTCGTCGACCGCCTTCGCCAGGGGCGCGTACCAGGTGCGGAAGCGGTACGCGAACGTGTGCGCGGCGGCGGCGTCGACGGCGGCCTTCACCGAGCCGAGCCCGCTGGAGAGGGTGAGGCCGTCGGTCGCGCCGGTCACCGTGGGCAGGGTGGAGTTCAGCTCGGCGAACCGCCGGGCGGCCGGCTTCGAGAACAGCACGCGCAGGAACTCCAGCCCGCCGCGCGGATTCTTCGCCCTGGCCGGCACGATGAACGACTCGCTGCCGGCCGCCTGCAGCCCGCTCACCGGCATCCGGTCACCGGCGCCGAGGGACGGCACCGGGGCCATCACCATGTCGAAGCCGTCGGGGGCGACGCCCTTCTGCTCAGCCTCCAGCCACGATCCGCAGGGAATGATCGCGGCGCGACCCTGGCACCAGGCGGCCTGCGACTCGGTGTGCGACAACGCCTCCGAGCCGGGCAGGAGGTAGCCGCGCCCGGCCAGCTCGGCGATGGCGGTGGCCGCGTCGAGCAGCGCCGGCTGCTTCCACGCGTTCGGTTCCAGGTTGTCGACCGCCTTGACGAGATCGATTCCGCCGGCCTTGGCCGCCATGGCCAACAAGGGATCGTTGATGTACTCCGGGTACTTGCCCTGGTACGTCCACGGCGCGGTACCGCTCTTCTTGATCTCGGCGCAGAGCGTCAGCATCGCGTCCCAGGTCGTCGGAAACGTCCAGCCGTTGCGCGCGAACAGCGGCCGGGAGTACCACAGCCCCCAGACGGTGTAGGTGAAGTTGAGCGCGCGCGGTGCGCCGTCGAACGCGCCCTCGTCGACGACGCCCGGCAGTAGTGTGTCGCGCACCTTCGTGCCGCCGCCGTCGAGTGCCGGGGCGTCGAGCAGCTCGCTCAGGTCGGTGAGCTTGCCGGCGGCGACGAGCGTGGCCAGGTCGAGCCGTCCGGCGCCGGTGTTGTCGACGACGTCCGGCGGGGTGTCGGCGACGAACCGCGGCTGGAGCGCCTCCCCCACCTTCTGGATGCCCTTGTGGTCGACAGTCGCACCCGGGTGCCGCTCCTGGTAGAGCTTCTCGGCGTGGACGGCGTAGTCGTCGCCGTAACCGCCCTTGAAGATGACGACCTCCAGCGGTGTCGCGTCGGGCACACCGAGCGGGTTGTCGGCGCTCTTCACGCCCTCGGCGGCCGGGGCGCCGTCGTCACCGCCGCCGGCGGTCACGCATCCGGCCAGGGGCACGGCCGCGGCGGCTGCGGTCGCGCGCAGGAGAGCGCGGCGGGTGGCGGGGTAGCGTCTGTCCGGAGAAGAGGGATTCATGACTGGCTCGCCTTCTCTAGGCGGCACGCCGGATGCGCCCGGCGTACCGCGCCTCCAACTCCTGGTTGTGCCGGTCACCGCCGGGAACGTTCGCCGACAGGTAGACCGGGGGCGTCTCGCCGGCGGCGACGAGCCGGGCCACCACCTCGCACACCACCTGCTGGGCCAGCAGGGCGCCGGTGATGGACGAGATCGCGCCGACCGCTCCCCCGCCGTCGATCGGCAGGGCGGCGTCGCCGTACGGGGCACCGTTGTCGAGCACCACGTCGGCGAGGTCGGCCAGCCGCTGGCCGCTCGGGTGCCGCGGCGGGACGGCGTTGGTGTGGGCGAGCGAGGTGATCGCGACCAGCCCGTGGCCGTGTTCGCGGACCAGGCGTGCCAACTCCACCACCACGCCGTTGACGCCCGAGCTCGACGCGATCACGAACACGTCGTCCGGCTTGACGGGGGCCAGCTCGTAGAGGCGGTGGGCGACCGCCGGGTCGCGCTCGAGGAACGGGTCGTCGAGCGACGCGCGCTCGGCCCCGCCGTACAGGACGATGTCGCGCAGCGCGATGCGGTTGGTCGGCACGAGGCCGCCGGCCCGGCCGGCGATCTCCATGGCCAGTGCCTCGGAGTGGCCGCTGCCGAACGCCTGCACCACGCCGCCGGCGCGCAGCCCGGCCGTGAGCAGGTCGGCGGCGCGGCGTACGGCGTCCTGCTGGGTGGCGGCCACGTGCGCGATCGCGGCGTTGACCGCGGTGAGGTACTCCTGGGCGCCGATCATCGTTCCTCCGGTCGGTGACGCCGCCGGGGCCGGCGGCCTTCGTCGGGCAGGCGGTGGGCGGCGACCGCACGGGCGGTCACCTCGAAGGCCGCGGTGGTACGGCGGTACGTGCGCTGCGCGACCGCGACGTAGATCAGGTCGAGCACGAGCAACTGGGAGTGCAGCGCCGACAGCGCGGCGAGCCGGAACGTCGTCTCCTGCACCGCGGTCGTCATCACGACGTCGGCCACCTCGGCCAGCGGCGAGCGCGGGAACGAGGTGACGGCGACGGTCAGCGCGCCGTGGTCGGCCGCCTCGGACAGCACCTCGACGACCTCGCGGGTGCGGCCGCTGTGCGACAGCCCGATCGCCACGTCGCCCGGTTCCAGCAGCGCGGCGTTGGTGAGCGCCGTGTGCGGGTCGGGGCGGTGCCAGCACGGCACCCGGATCCGTTCGAGGCGGAACGCCATCTCGCGGGCCGCGTTGCCGGAGCTGCCCAACCCGAACAGCTCGACCCGGCGCGCCTCGGCGACGGCCGCCGCCACCCGGTCGACGGCGGCGAGGTCGACCTGTCCGGCCGTGTCCTGGATCGCCCGGCCGTCGGCCGACGCGACGACGTCCAGCAGATGGCTGAGTGGGTCGTCGGGACCGATCTCGCGGTCGATGTCGGTGTCCCAGCGGGCCTGCGCCGCCCGGCCGGTCTCGGTGGCGACGGCGACCCGCAGCTCGGCGTAGCCCCGGTAGCCGAAGGTGCGGCAGAAGCGGGTGACCGTGGCCGTCGAGGTGCCGGCCCGCTCGGCGAGGTCGACGATCGTGGACCGGGCGGTCTCCTCAGGGTCACCGAGCAGCCGCTCGCCGACCCGCTGGAGAGCCTCGGGCAGGGTCGGCAGCTCGGTGCGGACGCGGCCCAGCAACCCGGTTCCAGCCATCAGCATTCCTTTCGCATCACTCTTGTGCTGAGCAAAATTATGATTGAACCTCGACTCATGTCAATACTTTGCACATCGACAGACCTCGTTCTGGGCGCCGACTGCGGCGGCTCGGCGACACGGGTGGTCGTGGCGACGCCCGACGGACGGATCGTCGGCCGCGGCCGGGCCGGCGCCGGCAACCCGGCCACCCAGCCGCCGGCCGACGCCGCGGCCGCCCTGGCCGCGGCGGCGCGGAAGGCCCTCGCCGGGCACGATCCGGCGCGGGTGGCGGCGGCCGTGGTGGGGTTGGCCGGGCGGGCGGCCCTGGACCGGCCGGCCGTGGCGGCGAGCTACCTGGACGCCTGGCGGGCGACCGGGCTGACGTGTCCGCTGCGGACGGTGGGCGACGCGGTGGTGGCGTTCGCGGCAGGAACGCCGGCGCCGTCGGGCACGGTGCTGATCGCGGGGACCGGGGCCATCGCCGTGCAGATCGTCGAGCGGTCGGTGGGCCGCACCGTCGACGGGCTGGGCTGGTTGCTGGGCGACGAGGGCGGCGGCTTCTGGCTCGGCCTCGAAGCGGCCCGGCTGACCGCCCGGGCGCTGACCGCCGGCCACCGCGCGGGCGGGTCACTGGTCGACGCCGTGTCCACCGCCGTACTCGGCGCCGCCACCCCGCTCGCCCCCGATCCTGCACTTGCCAGGACCGGGCAGGCCACCGGACCACCCGCGAGATCGGCGGCGGCGGTGCCGACCGCAGCCGGCGACGGCTTCGTCACCGCGTTCTACACGTTGCCCCGCGACCGGGTGGCGGAGCTGGCCCCGCTCGTGCTCGACGCCGCCCGCGCCGGCGACCAGGACGCGCACCGCCTGATCGAGGCAGCCGCCGACCGGCTCGCCGCCACCGTGCGTGCCGTCGCGCCCGACGCCGGACCGCTCGTCCTGGCCGGCGGCCTGCTCACCGGCCCGCCGGAGATCCGCGCCGCGCTGCTGACCCGCCTCGAACGCCGCCCGGTGACGATTGCCGGCAACCCCGCCACCGCAGCGGCCTGGCTCGCCGCCCGCGACCTCTCGCCCACCAGCCCCGAACACCGCGCGTTCGTAACGCCCTCCGCGCAACGACCGGACCCGGCGACGGGACCGCCGGCGTCGACAGCGACCTGCGGATCGGTCGAGTAACGGTGGTTCCTGTGCGGCGCGGCCAGGCGCTGGTCGCGGGCGCCTCCAAGTGCGACGCAGATCACAGGACGGCGGCACGCGCGCCCCTCGATGTCCACGCCTTCCGTCCACAGAAGAGGCCCGAGGCAGCCATCAAGCCGCCGTTGAGCGTCTGGGAAAGCATCCTCGTACCTCCCCTAACAGGTCGAGGAGCGGTGACGCAGGATCAGCTTCTGGGGGTCCTGGAGCCGGTCGGGAAGCGACTCGTCTCGCGGCCGAGCCCCGACTACCGTCGCCGCATGCCTGAGCTGATCCTGCCGACCACCCGCCTGCACACCGCCTTCCTGAACTGCCGCGACGACTGGGGTCCCGGTCTCCACGAGGACGGCTTCGGCCTGGGCGCCGGAGACGACGTGGACTCGTCCGACGGGTTCGCCGCATGGGTGCACGAGCGGATCCGGCTGACTCACCCGGCCGGCGAACCCTGCCCGGACGAGAAGCACGGCTCACCGCGCTGGATCGTCGAAGACGGCCAGGTGCTCGGGGGGATCGCCCTGCGGCACTACTTCGACGACAGGATCGGTCACATCGGCTACGGCGTACGCCCGTCCGCGCGCCGCCGCGGGTTGGCAAGCTGGGCCCTGGGCGAGATGCTCGTCGAGGCCCGCGTCGCCCTGGGCCTGAATCGCGTTCTCATACCGTGTCTCGCGGGCAACGTCGCCTCGGCCCGCACGATCGAGCGCAACGGCGGCGTCCTGGAGGGCATCCGCGACACCGGGCACGGTCCGGTGCGGCGCTACTGGATCGCCCTGGATCGCCGCCCTTGACTCGCGGAGCAAGCAGCTTCATCGCCTGGCCCTGGGGCGGCGAGCGCCCAGCATGCTGCCATCGACGAGAACGCGGATAGGCTCCCGCGTCGTGAAGTTCTACACGACGGTCTTCCTCGCTCCTGCCAGTCAGGAGTCCGTGATTCCTGCGCTTACGGCAGCACTCGCCCCCTTCGACGCGAACGACTATCGCCACGAGCCGTTCGACCCGGATGCGGCCTGGGACTGGTGGCGGCTACCGGAGCGCGCCGTGCTGCCGCTGCGGCCTGAACACCTGGACGACTCGCAGGCGATACGCGTTGCGCATCCCGGTATGGACCCCGTCGTGGTCGCCGCGCCCAAGGGAACAGTCGATTTCGATGCCATTCGTCGTGCCGCCCGGGAGCAGGCGGCAGGAGCCTGGGACGCGTGGACCGAGGTCGCCGACGCCCATCCCGGAGCGCTTCCACGCGTGCATTTCGATGAACTCCACGACGATCCCGACGAGGCGCAGCGGGCCTACCTTCTCCAGCCGGCGATTCAGGAAGTCGCTCAGGCGGCGGCCACGCAGGAGCACCCGTACTTCAGCTTCTCACTCCTGCTGGCAGATCCCGTCATGCAGTTCAGCGGAGAACGCGAGGTCTTCCTGGCGCAGGCCGCTGCCGAATCCGTAGCGACCCACGCCTACGTGACGATTGACGGACGGTGGCTCAGCCAGTACACCAACGATCGGGGTTGGGATGCCCATGTTCTCGCGATGGCGGAGTACCTCGATTCACTGCCGGACGGCGCCGTGATCGCTCGCGTCTGGTGCCACATCTGACACCACCAGGGAGCAGAGGGCGGCCGTCAACTGGTCCAGGCCCAGCGAACCCAGCTCCAGTGCCTGACGGTGGAATGCGCGCCGGTCGCCGGGGAAGGACGAGCGGCCGGCCCGCCACACGCGCTCCCCCACCTTGTAGGCCGGCGCCTGCCCCGGTCGGCCCAGGTAACGTGCAAGCTCGGCGGACGCGTACGGCCCCTGGTGACAGCGGCCCCGCAGCAGCTCCAGCGCGGCGTCGGGCGTCCACAGTGCTCCATCGCCGAACGGCATCGGCAGTCGCAGGTGCAGGCCGATGTCGAGAACGACCCGCGCCGCCCGCAGGAGCTGCATGAACAGGTGCCCCAGTCGAGCACCCGGCTGTTCATAGAGCCCCAGCTCGTCCATGAACCGCTCGGCGTACAGGGCCCAGCCCTCCTGGCTGCCGGAGAGGCCGCCTAGCAGGTTCAGCCGCTGCCCGAGGCCGCCCCGGCAGACCTCGGTGCCGAGGTGGAGGTGGTGGCCGGGAACGCCCTCGTGATAGGCGGTGCTGTAGGCGTACCAGGTGGGGAAGCTCGCCGCGTTCTCGGGGAGGGACCACCAGACCCGGCCCGGCCGCGTCAGGTCCCGCGACGGGCCGGTGTAGGCGATGCCGGACGACGTGGTAAGCCTTGACTCGATACGCCGCAGCGGGGCGGGGATGTCGAAGTACACGCCGTCCAGCCGCTCGGTCGTGGCCTCCAACAGCTCCTGCAGCCATCCGGCGAACGCCTCCCTGCTGTGCAGCGTGCCGGGTGCGTCGGGCCTGTCGAGCCGGGCGAGCACCTCCGGCACGCTTCCACCCAGGGCCTTCGCTTCCGCGATCAGCTCTGCCTCTGTCGCACGGAACTCGTCCCAGCCCCAGTCGTACAGCTCGCGCAGGTCAGGCTGGGCCGCGAGGAAGGTGCGCACCCAGAGCGCGTACCGCTGCTGGCCGAACGCTTCCTCCTCGACGGCCCGCGGTGCCAGGTCCGCGGTCAGCAGCTCGGCCAGTCTCTGGTACGCCCCTCGCGTGCCGGTCGCTGCGGCCTGCAACGACGCCCGCTGAGGCCCCTCGCCGTAGCGATCCACCAGGGCGACATCGTCGTCGATCCAGTTGCGGCAGCGCCGCGTGACGAGCTCCACCTGACGCCGCGCCGGCAGATTGCCACGCTCCGCGGCGAGGAGGAGGCTGCGGGCGTACCCGTCCAGGGCCGCGGGAATCGCGGCCAGGCGTACGCCGACACGAGCCCAGCCCTCCTCGAAGGCCGCGCCCTCAGCGCCGCGGGCGGGAACCGCGGCCTCGACGGCCTGGCGGATGAGCTGGAGCGGACCGGTGGCCGCCGCGTGCAGTTCGCGCAGGTCCTCCCCGGCTTCGTGGAAGGCGACACGGGTGCGCAGCCGTTCGGCGAGGTGGGCGTGCAGCGGGGTCGCGGCCGCCGGCGCGTCAGCCAAGGTCTCCAGCTCGCGCAGAGCGCGGGCGGCGAGGTCGGCGCGGGCCTGGTGGCCCTCCGGGCCGTAGTCGGTCAGCCCGTCGACATCCTGCTCGCCGGCCTCGACGACCGCCGTGCAGGGATCGAGGCTGGCCACGTCGCGCAGGAGCCGATCCGCAAAGTCCTCGATCATGGGAACGATGCTAGAACCTTGCCCCGGCTGCCGTGGTGCGAGCGGTAGGCCGCTGGCACCGCCCTGGCCGGCGGTCACCGGGGCATGGCGCGGCGGCAGCGGGCCAGCTCCGCCTGCAGGTCGCGGCGCAGCGACCGGTCCACGTCGGGTTGGGTGAGCGCGTCTGTGAAGTCGCGGGCGGCTTCTTCCCACCGTCCCAGCCGCATCAGCGCCGTGCCACGGTTGTAGCGGGGAACAGGTGCCGCCGACAGCGCGACGGCCTGGTCCAGGTCGGCCAGGGCGGCAGGCACGTCGCCGTGTTCGAACCGGATAGCGGCACGGTTCGTCCACGCCTCGACCAGCTCCGGATCCCCGGCCAGCGCCTGGCTGAACAGGCGGTCGGCTTCGGCGAGGCTGCCGCGCTCCGAGCGGATCAGCCCGAGGGTGCACAGCAGCGCGGGCTCCTGCGGCTCCAGCGCCAGCCCGGCCCGCACGTCCGTCTCGGCCTGGTCGAGCGCGTTGCGTCGGACGTGCAGGTTGGCCAGGGCGATGCGGGCGTCGAGGTGCCGGGGGTCGATTGTCAGCACGCGCTCCAGGTCGTCACGCGCCCGCTCGGCACGGCCGCGCTCCTGGTGGAGCATGGCCCGGTTGTAGTACGCCTCCGGCAGGTGTGGTCCCAGGCGGATCGCGGTGTCGTAGTCCCTGATGGCGGCCCGTGGCCGCCCCGCTTCCCGGTGCAGTGCGGCCCGGTCCACGTAGTACTCGCAGTTGTCGGGGTCGTGGGCGATCACGGTGTCGAGGTCCGCCAGGGCCTGCGCCGGATCGCCCAGGGCGAGCTGCACCTGAGCCCGGTTGTGGCGTAGCCGGGCCAGGTCCTGCGGGCGCTCGCCGGGGGCGAGCACCGCGGCCAGCCGGGCCAGCCCGTCGTCGATCAGCCGTAGCGCGGAGGCGGGATCGCCCTGCCTGCTGTCCAGCAGGGCCAGGCCCTGCTCGTAGAAGACGGTGGACAGCACCCGCTGCCGCGGGTCGTCCAGCCCGGCAGCGAGGTGGAGCGCCTTCTCCAGCCAGTGCCGCGCCTGCGCCGGATCCTGGTCGGCGGCCGGCAGGTGCCGGGCGTACAGCATGGCGGTGGCGTACGCGGCCGACATGGCGATCTTGGGATCGTCGGTGGCGGCGCGCGCTTCGTGGTAGAGGTCGAGGGCCTCGGCGGCGCGGTCCAGCGCCGCCAGGGCGGTGCCCAGGCCGGTGGTGAACGCCCACCAGTGCCGCAGGTCGCCGCCCGGAGTCACCGCGGCGCGCCCGCGCCGGGCGGTTCGGGCCGCATGGTGGTAGAAGCCGCGGGCCAGGCTGTCGCCCACGGCCGCACGCATCGCCTCCGGCGTCGGGACGGCCGTCGCCGCCCGGCGGGGGCCGCTGTCGCGCAGGTCGAGGCGTACGGGGGACGGGCCGAGTCGGCGCGTCAGCGCGTCCAGTAGCTCGCGGGTGGTCTCGTCGGCGCTTCCGACGTGCGTGAACCGCACCGTGACCGGGCGGCGGAGCCGGTCTGCCCAGGCCGCGACGAACTCGGCCGCGCCGTAGGCCAGATAGGCCGTACGTCGGGCGGGATGGAACCGGATCGGCTCCTCCTCGGCGGGCGGTCGAGCCGTACCGTCCAGGCGGGGTGCGATGGCGTGCAGCGCGATCCTGTGGCGGGACGCCAGACGGGGACGGTCGGCGGCGAGCCGGCCGAGGAAGGCCGCGACTCCGGCGTACGGCCCGTGGTCGCGGTGGCAGTCGTAGCCGCCCGGCCCGTCGGTCATGGCCGAACCGACCGCCGCAGGGGCGGGCGCCCGGGAGCGCCCGCCGGTTCGGCTGCTACCAGCACCACTCGATCCAGAGCCGGCGGGCACCGGACAGCAGACGCAGCGAACTCTTGCGACGGACGGTCATCTTCCTCATGATGGGCCTCCACTGTGGATCATCGCAGGACGGATCAGAGCCTAATCGAAGTCCTTGAAAATATGAAGATGGCTCGCGACGGCGGGGCCTGCGGCAAGCGGCCCGCGCGACTCCGTCGACCTCGGCTGGAGCCGTCACTTCCGGCAGCAGGTCGTGGGCACGGACGGGCTTGATCGCCGTGCGACAGCCCGGCAGCCGTCAGGAACCGGAGCGCCAGGCGGCGAGAACGCGGTCGATGTCGGTCCCGATACGCTCCCGCGCCTCGGTACGCGGGACACCGGCCATCAACAGCCGGTCGTACCCGGTGTCCTCGTGCCGGATCGAGGCGAACACCGCGCGGGTCATCGCGTCCTCGTCCACCGCGCGGCCGGCGGCGGAACGCCCGACCCGGCCGCTGCCCCGCAGGCCGGTGTGCCTGGCGATCGCCTCGGCCCGGGACGCCGGACAACGCGGAAAGAGCCGAAGGATCTCCTCAGCCATCCGCGCCATCAACGCCACGTCCTGGTCGGCCCGCCGCTCCCGGTCCCGCTCACGGCGACGCAACCGCGCGGCCTCGTCGCCCAGGCACTGCTGCTCGGCGCTGTCCAGCGCTGGCGGTTCCACCAGCAGCCCCAACCGGTCGTGCCGCCGGCGCGACCGGTTGAACCGCAACACCACGGCGGACAGCGTGCTGGCCTTCTTGGCCCGCCGGGTCAGCGCCGCGTCCCCGGCCGGCAGGAAGACCAGATGGTCCAGGTCGGCGCAGGTCAGGCAGAGGGTCCGCCCGTCCTCGGAGACGAGCAGATCGCCGGTGTCACCGCAGTCGGCACAGGTCCAGTCGGTGAGCGCCGAGTGCACCACCAGATCCGGCGGGGCGCTCTGCCGCTGCACCAGCCGCTCCCGGGCGGGTTCGGAGAGCGCGGCCGACGCCCAGTGTGTCCGGTAGACCCGCTCGACCTCCGGATCGCCGCCGACGGTGAAGCGCAGCTGGCGCCGGTCCCGGGTCGCGCCGACATAGTCGACCTCGCCCGGGTGCAGCCCCTCGGCCCGGGCCCAGCGACCGAAGATCCCCAGCGCCTCCAGCAGCCGCGACGGAGGTACCGCCGCACCCCGCTCCAGCTCCGGGAGGCGGCCCTGCCGCCACCGGTCGACCACATCGCCGGGGAGCCAACCGAGCGCGCCGAGCAGGGCCAGCGGCGAGACATGCCGATGGCGGACCAGAGCGGTCTGGGCGGCGGCGATGACCCGCCGTTCCAGCTTCGAGCCGGCCGGCCGCCCGTCAGGCCAGGTCGGGGTGGTAGCCATGATTCGCGAGGATAGCCAACCGGCGGGACCGGCGGCCCGGCGCAACGCTGTGGTGCCGCACGGGCGGGCCGGCGCCGTCGTGAGCCCCCTCGCCCACCCCGCCCCCGGGCTCCGCCCGCACCCCGCCCCACTCCGCCTGTTGATCATGAGGTTGGCGGCCACGTCGATCTCCATCCGCGCCGCTAACCCCATGATCAACGCGCGGAGCCGGGGACGCGCGGCGCCGCGGGCACGGAGCCGGGGGCGCGCGGAGCCGGGGGCGCGGCCCAAAAAGCCGCCGGATGGCGGGCGGGGTGCCCGGCCATCCGGCGGTTGGTGCTCGCGTCGAACTATCGGTTACAGGCCACGGCACTGCCCGGTGACGACTCCGGACACCGTGTTGGGCACCCCAGCGTTGACCGGTGCCGGCTCGTTACCGCTGCACTTCAGCGGCCCGACGACGGTGTTGCCGGAGACCAGGGGTGCTGCCGAGCCGGTGTTGTTACCGGTCAACGACACCAGGCCGGTCACGTGGTTACCGGTCAGCGACAGCGGGCCGGCCCCGCTGTTCAGGCTGATCGCGCCGACCACGGCCGTCGCGGACAGCTCCACACCGGCCGCACGTTGCGCGGAGATCGCCCCGACGACAACCGCACCGTTGGTGTGCAGGCTGGCACCCGGTGCCACGGTGACCTTGCCGGCGACGGCCGACCCGTAGGCGAGGCAGGTCAGCCCGGCCGACGCGGTCAGCGGGCCGAGGTGAGCCCCGGTGATGGTACGGGCACACGCCTGGTCGGTGACCGTGACCTTGACCGGTACGCCGAGCAGCGGGCTGTCCGGGTCGTTGCCCGCGACGCAGAGATGCGCCTCGTGCACCCCGGGCGTCAGCCCGGTGGAGTCGACCAGGACGGTGACCTTGCTGCTGCCGCCCGCCGGGGTCTTGCCCTTCGGCGTGGTCACCCGCAACCACGGCACGTCGGCCGCCTCGTCACACGGCTGGGACCGCGCGATCTCGCTGATCATGCGGGCACCGTTGGTGGCGAGCGGGGTCTCGACGAGCGTCGTCCCGCGATCGATCTCGTGCACCCCGCCACTGTTGGTGGTCAGGATGTTCCCGTTGCCCAGCGGGTGCACCCCACGGTTGCTGAGCGCCCCGGTGTACCGGTTGACCTGTGCGCCGTTCGGGTCGATCTCCCAGACGCCCTGCGGGCTGGAGAAGGCCGCCACGAGGAGGTTGCCGTTCTCCTGCCGGTGCATCTGCTGCGGGAAGTTGACCGTGTTCTCCCAGACCGACAGCGGCTGACCGGAGTGGTCGTACCGGTAGATGTTGCCGCCGCTGGCGGAGACCAGCAGGTCGTTCTCCCGGAAGGTGAGGTACCACGGTCCGGAGATCCCGCCGGACCCGGACGTGATGAAGTCACGCAGGTGGTTGCCCTTGGCGTCGAACTCCACCACCTTGTTGCCGTTGCCGGAGGCCACCAGCAGCGTGCCCCAGGGCGAGAGCGTCATGCCCCGGACGTTGCCCATGATGCTCGGATTCGGCCCACCGGCCGGCGCGTGCACCCCCTGGTACTGCCCGTCGAGGTTGAACGAGTAGACGGCACCGGTGCTCTGGGACGAGACCAGGAAACCGTCCTGTGCCTGGTTGAGGATGATGTGCGTGGTCGTCCCCAGGTCCACCTCGGTCTCCGGCGGGTAGGTGATGAACGCCGGTTCGAGGAGGTCACCGTCCTGCGGGTCGAAGGCCGCCACGCCGGGCAGCGCCGTGTTGGGTACCAGCAGGACGCCGTTGCGCAGCAGCTCGCGTCGCTTCGGGTCGGTGGTCGCCAGCGCGGTCCGGTTCGCGACGACCGGAGCCTCGCCGATGGTCCACTCCAGCGGCGCGGTACCGGTGTTCCCGATGGTCAGTTTCGTCCCGGTGACCGTTCCCGCCGGCTGGCTCACGGCCAGCTCCGGCGTGACCTCCATGGTAGGCAGGTCGGAGACGACGAGGGTCACCGTGACCGGGATGCTCGGCTTGGCCGGGTCGTTGCTCGCCACGCAGAGTGTGGCTTGCAGCTTTCCTGGGGCCTTGCCGGTCGAGTCCAGGGTGAACCGGAGCTGGGTCGAGCTGTTGGGGTTGAGCGTGCCGGACGTGGTGTCCGTCGACAGCCAGTCCACCTGGTCGGGAAGGACGCAACCGGCACCGCCGGCCAGCCGCCACTCCAGCGCGCCGTTGCCGGTGCTCCGGATCGTGACGCTGCGGGTCGTGGACAGGCCCGGCTTCTGCGTCACCTCGATCGTCGTCGGGTCGACGGTGATTCCCGCAGCCACCGGGATCACCGCCACCGGGTAGTGCACCCCGGCGATGGCCGCGCCGTTGGCGTGGTGGCCGTCGGTGGTCACCCGCAGGTCGGCGAAGGTCCAACTGCCGCCGGAGCTGCCCGAGACGTTCAGGTCGACGGTGAGCTGCTGGCTCGCACCGGGAGCGAGGGTGAACGTCGCCGGGGTCACCGTCGCCGTCAGCCCCGCTGGTGCCGTCACCGACGCGGAGTAGGTGGCGGTGGTGTCGGCGACGTTGGTCACCGTACGGGTCCACGAGCAGGACTGGTTGCACTGCTGGTTCACCAGGTACGGCACGTTCAGCTCGCGCGGCACACCGCCGGTGGCCGGGTTGGCCGCCAGCATGTTGGCGTACGACTCGTCCATCACCAGGCCGACCCGGCCGGCGGCGGCGAGGTCGAGGCGACCCGCTCCGGCGTCCAGCGGGTCCGCGGGGGTGCCGGATCCCTCGCGTACGCCCTCGGGGTCGGCGGTGCCGGCCAGCGCGGCGCGGATCTGGGCCGGGGACCAGTCCGGGTGCAGCGCGGCCAGCAGTGCTCCGGCGCCCGCCACGTGCGGCGAGGCCATCGACGTACCGCGGATGATGTTGTACTGGTTCGGGTCCCCGTCGACCTCACGGTAGGCCGCGAGGATGTTCACCCCGGGGGCGGCGAGGGTCGGGGCCAGCAGGTCGTAGTCGCTCGGGCCCCGGGAGCTGAACCACGCCACCAGGTCGGCGCTGCCGGCATCGCGGGCAAGCTCGGTGGTGGCGCCCAGGCGGGCGGTCACCGGCTCGGCGGTGGTGGTGGCGAAGCTCTGCAGCGCCTCACCGTCGGCCTGGGTGACGCTGATCGCGGGAATCGTCGACTTCTCCACGCCGGAGAGGAACACCGGCGGGCCGGGCTGCCGCTCGAACAGGACGGCCGCGACGGCACCGGCGTTGGCCGCATTGGTGATCTTGACGGCCGACGTGCAGGTGCCCTGCGGGATCAGCGCGATCGCCCCGGCGAGCGAGCCCGCCGGGAACGCGGCGCAGCCCGTCGCCGTACCCACCTCGCCGGAGTAGCGCAGTTCGGCGTCGATCGGGCTGGAGTTGCCCGGACCGAAGCCGGGCCAGCCCTTCAGGTTCGCCAGCGCCGGCGGCACCGGCGTCGGGCCGACCACCGACAGGGACTTGACCCAGGTACGGTCGGTGGTGGTCGCCGCGACCGAGGCGTTCCAGGGCGAGGTGTGCGCCACCGTACCGGCACCGGGTCCGCTGTTGCCGGCCGACGCCGACACGAAGATGCCGGCCCCGAACGCCTCCAGGAACGCCCGGCTCACCGAGTCGGTCCACGGCCGGTCCGCTCCGGAGATGGAGTAGTTGAGTACGTCGACCCCGTCGACGACGGCCTGGTTGATGCCGGCCAGGATGGACGACACCGGGCAGCTCTCGATGCACACCCGGTACGTCACCAGGTTGGCGCGCGGCGCGACACCCTGCACGGTCCGCACCGGCTGGTCCGGGCCGTACTTCAGGGTCACCTGGTGCCGGTTGCCGGCGGCGGTGGAGGCGGTGTGGCTGCCGTGGCCGTTGGTGTCCCGGGCCGAGTTGCCCGACACGAAGCTGTACGCGCCGACCAGCTTGTCGTTGCAGATCGGGTCGTGGTTCGGGTGGGTCGGGTCGCAGACGCCCAGGTACCGGCCGTACGGGTTGGTGTGCGTGTAGCCCTCCCCGTCCGTGGCGGCGAAGGCCGGGTGGCCGGCGTTGATGCCGCTGTCGAGGATGCCGACGACCGTGCCCTCACCCCGGGTGGCCAGCTCCGGGCCGGTCTCCCCCGCCCAGACCGCGGGCGAGGAGATGATCTCGTGACTGGCGTCGCTGGTGAGCTCGTACACCTCCTCGGGCTCGACCGCGGCCACGCCCGCCACCTTCGCCAGTTTCGCGGCTTCCGCCGCGTCCGCCTTGATGACGATCGCGTTGAGTACGTTGCGGAAGGAGCTGGTCGCCTTGACCTCGCGGCCCAGCCGCTTACCGATCAGCTTCGCGACCTCCGACTGCCGGGCGGCGAGCCGGTCGGTGTAGGTGCGTGCCTCAGTTGACCTGGCGTTCATCCTGCCGGACTTCGCCTGGTGCGCGGCCAGCGACGGCTCGTCGAGCCGCACGATCCACGAGCCGGTCTTCGAAGTGGATGATGGGGCAGCGATGGTAGGGTTACCTACCGCCACCACACTGACTGTTGCCGCCACCAGGGCAGCAACAGCGGCTGCCAACCTGCGTTTGGGCATGGAAAATCCAGGGATCGCCAACGTTGCTCCTAGGGATGATGCCGGTGGCCCCATGGCCGGCATTGATCGGCAACGCTACGGCAGGCCGCAGAGCAGGTCAACGAGGCATCCAGGGCTGTTGATTGAGGACGGCGGGTCGGCACCTGTTCGCCGCCGGCGTCCGGGCCCGTCAGTCCGGGCGCTGACGGGCGGCATAGGCACGTACCTTGGCCCGGTTACCGCAGGTGGCCATGCTGCACCAGCGACGCCGACCCCGCCGGTCGAGGAAGAGCCATCCGCAGTCGACGGCCGAACAGGCGCGTACCTCGGTGCGGGCCGGCGAGCTGAGCAGGTCGGTGGCGGCCCGGGCACCGGCGAGCAGCGGAAGCGGCAGACCCACGTCGTCGGGCAGCGCCCAGTGCGCGAGCCCGTCCTGGTCCGACTCCAGCACCGCCACGGCGGCGGCGTGCTGCGCCTGCTCGGCGACGTGCCGGAAGGCCACGGTGTCGCCCGGGTCGAGCAGGACGTCGTGCAGCGCGGTGCGCAGCAGCCGGGTCGCCAGCAGTACGTCGTGTGCGGCGTCCGGGTGGCGGCGACCGTGTTCCCGGAGTCGACCGACGGTGGTCGGGGTGAGCAACTGGGCATACCCGGCCCACACGGCCAGGCGGTCGTAGTCGCGCAGCCACTCCCGTTCCGGACCGGGTGGTGCCGCCCAGCCGGCCCAGGTGTTGCAGAGCTCCAGGGCGGGATGCCCGCCGACCGGGAGGGGCATCGGATAGCCCTCGACGTTCACCCAGTGCATGGCGACAGTGTGCCTTGACTCGACGAAGTTAACCACTACTGTCGACGACACCGGTTAACTGACTTTTACTGGTTAGGTGGATGGCATGCGCCTGGGAAAGATCGTCGGTCGGTACCTGCTCGGAATGCTGATGGTGGCCACGGGCCTCGCGACCGCTCCCGCGAGTCCGGCGGTCGCGCGGGACACCGGGTCCCAGGTGTCCGTGTCCGGATGGCGCGGCTGGGCCGGCAACCGCCCCGAGCCCTGGCGTCCGTCGATCCAGGAGGAATGGACCGGGCCGGCCGGCCGCTACTGCTCGTTCCCGCTTCAGGTCCGCGTCGTCTCCCAGGACGTACGGGTCCGGGTGCTCGCCCGGTACGCCACCGGCGCCGTCCGGCGTGAGGAGTACGCCGGCCCGCTGACCGTGGACTTCGTCAACACCGACACCGGAAAGGCCGTACGCCGGGACGCGGGCGGCTCCGGGCTGCTCGAATACCGCCCGGACGGCGGGTGGCTGCGCTACACCATCATCGGGCCGGCGGGGTTCGGCTTCCGGCCGGGAGACCACCACCCACGTGGCTACTACATCCTCGACGGGCTGCACGTCGTCTCGATCGATCCGGCCGGCACCCGTGAGCTGACGCTGGGAATCGGCCGGCAGGACAACGTCTGCGCCGCTCTCGGCGACCCGACCGCCTGACCACGGCGACCCGGTGAAGATGGTGGGCGGGGATGGGCCGATGGCAGCTCGTCGGACGTACCCGGCAGCGGCCAGCGGGAGGGGCGGGCCGCCGCCGGGTGTCGGCCCGGATGCCGGTCGCCCGGCGACGCAGGGACCTACCGCCGCACCCCTCATCCGCTGAGCCGGCACCTCCCCCGGGTCGGTCTACGGCATCTGCTTGTCCAGTTGGTCGAGCGCCTCGTCTATCGCGGTGAGGCCGATCTCCAACTCCTCCTCGGTGATCAGCAGCGGTGGTGCGATGGTGACGGTGTTCGGCGAGTAGTTGAACAGGAGTACGCCGCGCATGGCGCACTCGTGCGCGACGAATCCGCCCGGGCTGAACTCGATGGGACCGTCCACCGCCTGGTTGTGTCGACGGTCGGCGGGCACCCACCGCTCCCCCGTCGCGGGGTCCTTGACCAGCTCGATGCCCCACAACAGTCCGCGTCCGGTGAACCCCGACACGGACGGGTGTCGTTCGACCATCGACTGCAGGCGGGGCTCGACGAAACGCCCGAGTTCGCCGGCTCGTTCGACCAGGTTCTCGTCGAGGATGATCTCCAGGTTGGCCACGATGGCGGCGCAGGCCAGTGGATGCCCGGAGAACGTGCTGCCGTGTGCCCACCAGCCGCTGTCCATGAAGTCGCTGATCTCGCGGCTCACCACGCAGGCTCCGGCGGGCACCGCGGCGCTGGTCAGCCCCTTGGCCATGGTCACGATGTCGGGGTTCACACCGTAGTGCTGGAACGCCCACCAGTGGCCGGTGCGAGCCGGGCCGCCGATCGACTCGTCGTCGATCCACAGGATGCCCAGCCGGCTGGTCAGCTCACGGATCTGCGGAACGTACTCGTCCGGGGGCAGGAACGCCCCGGCGCCGTGCCAGATCTCGGTGATGAACCCGGCGATCTGTTCGACACCCACCGACCGGAAGACCCGCTCGGTGGCCGTCACGCAGGCCAGGGTGCCGTCCGCGTCCTTGCAGTTCGGGTAGGACTGGTTCAGGGGGCAGGAACCGCACAGCGGCGCCGGCGCGGCGGGGTAGGGCGCGTGCGGGCTCGGCACGGGGCGGACCTCACCACTTTCGGTGGTGAAGACGTTGCGGCGGGAGGCCACCCCGGTGGCGGCGGAGGCAGCGGCGGTCCAGCCGTGGAATCCGAGGTCCCTGGTCACGATGATCGGGCGGTTCGTGTAGAGCCGTGCGATCAGCATGGCCATCTCCGTGCCCTCGGAGCCCGAGGAGACGAACCGGACGCCGCCCGCCCAGTCGGTGGTCATGGTCTGCTCGATGAGCAGCTTCGCCGCCCGGGTCTTGCCCTCGTGGGCGACGAAGTCCGCCGCGTAGTCGAGGCCGTCGACCGCCTGGTGCAGGGCCGCCACGAGCCGGGGATGCCGGTGCCCCACGCCCAGACACATGTGCTGTCCATGCAGGTCGAGCATTCGGTGACCGCCGGCGGTGGTCACCCAACAGCCGTCGGCACTGACGATTGACATAGAACCGTCGTCATACTTCTTGGGCTGGTAGACGTTGATGAGGTAGTCGCGCTCGCGTACTGCCGGCGCCGATCCGTCCGGCGTCCCGTGGTCGGTCACTGCCTTCTCCTGTCGTAGGGATGTCGCTCTGGCTGCCGGTGGCGGACCGGCCATGTCGCTGCCCGGGCGGTTGCCGCCTCGGTTGCGGCGGGCCCTTCTGGTGGGTTTCGTCCCGTGGATCGTCCGGTCGGGAAACACCCCTGACTCCTGTCCCAGGCGCATGCGGGTACAGAAGTTCGCACCGGCCCAGAGTCACCGTCAATTATTGGTGTAGTGCGAAATATGACTCTTCCGGCGGCTCGCTTTCCCGTCATTCCTGTGGTGCGCCACGGTAGTCGATCCGACCGACTGGTGGGGCGGCGCGACGGATAACGGTCCGGCCAATGGGACCACCTCAAGAATCGCGAGGACAGGGGGCAACAACACACCGTGAACGGATTGGCTACAGCGCGTCGAAGAATGCAGGTTTACCGATCCGTGATAATTCCGGTCGCCCTTCGTGTCCTACCCTGGCGAACAGGGGCCTGATGACTGGTTCTCCGTACGTCCTAGTCGAGAAAGGATCCATGATGGATGCTTCCATGAGCGAGTTCGCGCTCGACCTGGCCGACATCGATGCTGGTTCGGTGTCGTGGCAGGGTGGCGTTCAGGGTGAGGGTCTGTACGGGATTGCCCCGGCAGGCAGCGTCACCCTGTCCGAGGGTGCCGACGCCGGCCGCACCTGTGGTGGCGGGTGCAATGCCTGCGGCGGCCGGCCCATTTCCTGGTGCTGCGTGAACTGTCACTGACGGCGATTCGGGCCGCATGCTCGATCCGGCCCGAATCGGGCGCGCCGACGTGAGCTTCGTTTGCGCCGGCGCGCCCAGCGGGTAGGCGCGCCGGTGGGGCAACGCGATAGATGGCAGCCGGCGAGGACACCCGTCCTCGCAGATTGCGCGGGACCAATATGCACGGCGTCGGTAACCCCGAATAAGCAAGCTGGTGACGCATGGTCGGCGAAGCGTTTACGGCGAGCTCAAAGAGTGCAGGTTGATCGATCCGTGATAATTCCGATTGCGCTTTGTGCCCTACCCTGGCGAACAGGAACCTGATGACTGGTTCTCTACCCCTGGTTCAGAAAGGATTTATGATGGATGCTCTCATGAGCGAGTTCGCGCTCGACCTGGCCGATATCGACGCTGATTCGGTGTCGTGGCAGGGTGGCGTTCAGGGTGAGGATCTGTACGGGATCGCGCCGGCGGGCAGCATCACCCTCGCCGAGGGCGCCAACGCCGGCCGCACCTGTGGTGGGTGCATCGGCTGCGGCTGCAGCCGGCCTATCTCCTGGTGCTGCGCCGGCTGCCACTGACGGTGGCTCTGGGCCGCGTGCGCATGGCGGCCCGAGTCGGGTGCGCCGGTGTGAGCTTCGTTCGCGCCGGCGCGCTCGGTGGCGGGGCGGCGCCGGGTGGGTTGGTGTGCTTGCTGTAGCCGGTGTGCCTGTAGTCGGCCCTCGACGTGGCGCTGCGTCAACTGGAACGTTCGACCCCTTCACCGGCGGTCATCGGGACTGCCACGGAATGACTGGCTCGGGCCGGAACGCCCACGTCGGCTACCGAGGTGGGCGTTCCGGCCCGGGTGGCGGGCCTTCCGGCATGCGTCAGGCCCGCCGCATGGCACCACGCTGCCGTCGCGTCGGGCACGCTGCGGCGACGACATCCCACAGAGACACAAGGTGATCCCATGACTGCCGTACCGGCCCCACAGTCGGACTCCGTACCGGAGCTGAGCGTCGTCATTCCGACCCGGGGTGACTCGCACTGTCTCGAACTCACGCTGCGGGCACTTGGCCGACAGACCCTCCCGGCGCATCGTTTCGAGGTGATCGTCGTCCGCGACGGCACCGACGACGTCGACTACTCGGGCGTCGCCATCGCAGCCAAGGACCTCAACCTGCGGCTGATCGAGCTGCCCGAGCAGGGTGGCCGGTCGGTGGCCCGCAACACCGGCGTCCAGCATGCCACCGCGGACGTCGTGGTGTTCCTCGACGCGGATTCCTACGCGGAGCCGCAACTGCTGGAGCGGCACGCCTCCCATCACGCCGTCCCGGACTCCGCCCCCGTCCTGATCGGCCGGCGTGACGAACTCAACCTGGAGGATGTCGAAGCGGTGGTGGCCGGCGCCGGCACCGTCCCGACAGCTCGGCACGTCGTCGGCGGTGGGGACATCAGGTTCTGGAAGAGCAGCCCGGAACCGGGTGAGTGGTTGCAGATCGGTTGGATGTTCGCCTACACCCACAACGTGTCGGTGCACCGTTCGTTGGTGCTCGCCGTCGGAGGCTTCGACCAGCGGTTCGGTCGCCGCTGGGGGGTGGAGGACCTGGAGCTGTTCTACCGGATCGACCAGCACCTCGGCACCGACCGGATCAACTTCGCCTACGACGACCAGGCCGCCGTTTACCACCTGCCGCACTACCGCAACGAGGGGGCGAACGTCGCCGACCTCACCGAGAACATGGCGCTCATCCTGAGCACGCATCCGCACGTCGACTGGGAGTTCGTCGGCTGGTGGAACGGCTTCGTCGTGGTGGAGCGCATCCTCGAGTACCGGCGGGTGCTGGCAGACTGCGTGGCCCGCTCGGCCTGTCGGGTCGGCCCGGTCCACGAGCGGCTCGCTCCCAGCCTGCCCGGCACGAAGGTGCTCTGGGTCGGCACCGGGAGCGCCGACGTCGCGCTCGGCGAGGGGGCGCTGACGTTCGACTACGGGGCTCCCCGCACCGACACCAACCGGCACCTGCTGGGAACGACCCCGCCAGCGGCCCCCGGCGAGTTGGACGCGGTGGTCAGCGTCGACTTCTGGCGTTACCTGCCCTGGTCCGAACTGTGCCAGTTCGTCTCCTCGGGCTGCGTGAGCGCGGGCACGGTCTACCTGGTCAGCACCATGGAGGAACTCTCGGCCCGGATCAACCCGAGCGACAGCACCATCGACTACCTGGTCCGCGCCCTGAGCACCAGGTTCGACACCGTGGTCGAGTCGATCGAAGGGCTGCCGTTCGTGCTCCGCCTGGGTTTTCGTGACGCTGAGTCGGGGCCCCGGTGACCCACCAGCGACGGCGGTAGGCGATGCCCGTCATCGAGGCCCGTGGTCTCACCAAGACGTTCCGGATGCCTGACAAACAGCCCGGGTTCGCGGGCTCGCTGCGCCATCTGGTGCGGCCCCGGCATCTGGAGCACACCGCGGTGAGCGGCGTCGACCTCTCGGTCGAGGCGGGCGAGGCCGTCGCGTACCTCGGACCCAACGGGGCGGGCAAGTCGACCACGGTCAAGTTGCTGATCGGGATCCTCCAGCCCACCGCCGGCGAGGTCCGGGTGTGCGGTCTGAAACCGTACCGGGACCGCCACGCCAACGCCCGCAACGTCGGGGTGCTCTTCGGCCAACGCAGCCACCTCTGGTGGGACCTGCAGGTCCGCGACTCGCTGGCCCTGCTGCGTGACCTCTACCGGATCCCGACACGCAGGTACAAGGAACGCCTCGCCGAGTTCGACGACCTGCTCGGCCTGGGCGAACTCATGCCCGTGGTGGCCCGCAAGCTCTCCCTCGGCCAGCGAATGCGCGCCGACCTGGCCGCCGCGCTGCTGCACGCGCCACCGGTGGTCTTCCTCGACGAACCCACCATCGGGCTGGACATCAACGCCCGGGACGCGGTGCGCCGGTTCCTGCGCAAGATCTGCGACGACGGCGCGACCCTCCTGCTGACCACCCACGACATCGGAGACATCGAGGAGGTGTGCCGGCGGGTCGTCATCATCGACCGGGGCCGGATCGTCTTCGACGGGCCGATCGACCGGGTGAAGGAGCTGGTGACCCGGCAACGGATCGTCCACTTCACCCTCGACCCCGAGTGGGCGGGCACGGTGGTCCTCGACCCGGGTTGGGTCACCCGGTTACAGAACCGCCTACCCGCCGTGATGCTGGTCGTCGACGGGGCACCCCACCAGATCTCGGTCGCGTTCGACAGCGCCAGCTACGGAGCCGGCGAGATCGTCTCGGCGGTCGCCGCCCGGATGCCGGTGGTGGACCTGCGAATCGACGAGACGTCGATCGAGGACGTGGTTCGCCGCGCGTACGCCGGTGAGCTGAACGAGCCGTTCCGGGACGTCGTGACGTGAGGCCGTACGTCAGCCTCGCCCGGACGGCCTGGTCGAGCCTGCTCGCCTACCGTGGCGAGTTCCTGCTGCTGGTGCTCACCGGCGGGGTGGTGCAGACGGTGGGCCTGCTGGCGGTGTGGCGGGCGGTGTACGCCGGGAGCGGCGAGGACCTGATCGGCGGACTGACCTGGGACCAGATGCGGGGTTACCTGCTCGTCGCCCTGCTCACCGGCACCCTGCTCGGGGGATTCACCGACGTCGCGCTCGCCGGGCGGGTGCTCAGCGGAACCGTCGCCCTGGACCTGGTCCGGCCGGTCGACTACCAACTGGCGCGGTTCGCCGAGGCCATCGGCTACCTGCTCGCCGAACTGCTCACCAGCGCGGTGATGATCGGGGTCCTGGTGCTCGTCTTCGGCGGGGTCGCGCTGCCCGAGGGAACGCAGGCGGTGCTCTGGTTGCTCAGTCTGTTGGCGGTCGTGCCGCTGAAGTTCGCCCTGGTCTACACGGTCGGGCTGGCCTGTTTCTGGACCCAGAACTTCCAGGGACTGAGCATGGCGCGGATGGCGATCACCAACATCGGCTCCGGATCGGTGGCGCCGATCGCGCTGTACCCCGAGTGGTTGCAGACGCTGTGCTGGTACTCGCCGTTCCCGAGTGTGGTGTCGACCCCCGCTCTGATCTTCCTCGGTAAGGCCCAGGGCGCCGAGGCATGGTCACTGATCGGCACCCAACTGATCTGGATCGTCCTGCTGTGGGGCGCCGCCCGACTGCTGTGGCCGCTCTCGGTACGCAAACTCACCGTGCACGGCGGCTGACGATGGTCCTACTGATGATGATCCGGGTCTACCTGCGGCTGCTCGGTGCCCACCTGCGGGCGGTGCTGGAGTACCGGTACGACGCATTGCTCACCATCGGCGCCACGGTGCTCGGCCAGGGCGCCGGGCTGGTCTTCGTCGGCGCGGTCTTCGCCCAGGTGCCGGAGCTGGCCGGCTGGACCCGCTGGGAGGTCGTGTGCGTCTACGCGATGGTGCTGCTCGCCGAGGGCGTGGGGTCGCTCTTCTTCGAGGGCACGTGGCAGCTCGCCGGAATGATCAATGGGGGCGACCTCGACTACCTGCTGGTCCGGCCGTACCCGGTGACGTTGCAGGTGACGGGTTCCGCGCTCGGCGTCAACGGGCTGGGCAACGTGCTGCTCGGCGGGGTGCTGCTGGTCGGCGCGGTCGGGCAGGTCGACGTGGACTGGCAGCCCGTCACGATCGGTTGGGCCGTGGTGCTGCTGGTCAGTGCCCTGGCGACGAAGGTGGCCATCAACCTCGCCACGAATTCGGTGGCGTTCTGGCTGCTCAGCCCGTCCAGTTCACTGGCGGCGGGAGTGCACGTGCTGGGCGACCTGGCCCGCTACCCGATCACCGTCTACGGGGTCGGACTGCGGGTTCTCCTCACCCTGCTGCCGGTCACCTTCGTCGGGTATTTTCCCGCCGCCGCGCTGCTGGGCAAGGGGGTGTCCGCCACGGTCGGGTTGCTCACCCCGGTGGTCGCCGTGCTCTGTCTGATCATCGCGCGGCAGATCTTCAAAGCCGGACTGCGACGTTACGAAAGCGCGGGTAGCTGACATGACGGAAGCCCTCGCCGGGCCCCGGGACGCCGGATCCAGTTCCGCTGCGGTACGCCGGTACCTCGCCGCCATCGAGGCGGAACCGGGAAGACCACCCGCGCGGGACCACGGCCGCCCGGCGGTCAAACGCTATCCCGACGCCCAGCGGGTGGTCCTGCCCTGGCCAGGGCCGGGCCGACCGGCGTTGGGCGACAGCACCACCGAGCGGCTCAGCGCGCTGCTGCTCGGGTACGGGATCCGGCGGTTCGAGGAGTTGACCAGCTGGTCCACGGCCGTGCTGACCGCCGGCACGCTCCCCCGGGCGGACGACCCCCTACGTCACCTGCCCGGGATAGCCTCCACCCACCGGACGGTGCCCTCCGGGGGCAACTACCATCCGGGCGAGCTCTATCTGGCCTGGGGTGGGTCGCCGGAGATTCCGGCCGGGCTCTATCACTTCGACCCGACACACCACTGGTTGGAACTGGTGCGGGCCGGCGACCACACCGCCGAGCTGGCCCCCGTGCTCGGCGGGCCGCCGGTGACCCGGCACCTGCTGCTGGCCGCCTGGCGACCGTGGAAGAACGCCGGCAAGTACCGCGCCTTCGGTTACCGGCTCGCCATGCTCGACTCCGGGGTGCTGCTCGGCCAACTGCTCGTCTCCCCCGCCGTGACCGCGGTGCACCTCGACATCGACGTTCCGGCGGCCGAGGCGTTGCTCGGTCTGGACGGCACGGTGGAGAGTGTCTACGCGGCCGCCGAGGTGACGTTTCCCGGGCCTGAGTCGACCGGAACAGCCGGCGGGCCGCCAGCACCGGGCACACCCGCGGCGTCCGCCCGCGGTCTGGAACTCGACCGGCTCGAACTGGGGCAGTCCGACCCGGCCGTAGCGGCCCTGCACCGGCAGATCCGTGCCGGTGCCAGGGTCCGTCCGGCACCAGGCCGCCACCCGGCGGGCGAACCGGCCCCAGCACCGGCATCGGCGTGCCGCCCGACGGATCGGTACGACCGGGGCCCTGCCACGCCGGTGCCACTGCCGCCAGTGCCGGATCTGGACCTGGCCGGTGCCGCCGTGCGGAGGGCCTCGTCCTTCAACCTGGCTCCCGGCCTCGAACTCTCCCAGCTGGCCGGCGTCCTGGCGGCGGTGACCGTCCCGGGCTCAGCCAGCCCGACGGGTGGTACGACGCGGCCCGGCCCGCTGCGCGAGATCGCCGAGCATCCGCTGCGCCCGTCCTGGTGGTGCCAGGTCGCCCAGGTCGAGGGCCTGACACCCGGCAGCTACCGGTACGACCCGGACCGGCACGCGCTCTGGCCGGTGCCCGGAACCGGACCGCGGGTGGCCGAGGTGAGCCGGCTGAACCCGTCGATGGCCTCGGCCGGGGCGGCGCTGTTCGCGGTGGCCGACGGGTTCGGCCCCGTCGAGGACCTCGACCCCGCCGCGTACCACCGGTTGTACCTGCTCACCGGTGTCCGTGTGCACCTGGCCTGCCTGGCCGCGACCGCGGTGACGGCCGGGGCACGCCCGTTGCTCGGGTACGACCCCGCCGTCGTCGCCGAGCAACTCGGCCTGTCCGCCACACAGGCCCCGCTGATGCAGATCCTGCTCGCCAGACCGAGAGCCCAGGCTGGTCTGCTGACCGCACGGCTGACCGGAGGAGTGTCCCATGCCTGAACCGTCCATCCCGATGCTGACGGGCGATCCTTCGCCCGCAACGATCCATACGGTTCTCGCCGAGCGTGGTGCGCTGCTGCTGCGTGACCCGCAGCGGAGCGCGGCGGAGTTCGCCGCGATCGGGGACGCCCTGATGACAGCGGTGCCGTACGCCAACGGCCTGCACGACGAGCGGGACGTGGTCAGTGCCGACGCGACCACCACCACGGTGACCCGCGGCCTGGCCGGCATGCCACTGCACCGGGAGGCGTCCTACGCGCCCGGCTCACCGGACGTGCTGACGTTCATGTGCGTACGTCCCGCCGACGACGGCGGGGCGACCACCCTCTGCGACGGGGTGGAGTTGCTCGCCGCGCTGCCCCGGCCGGTCCGCGCCGAGTTCGAGGACATGCACCTGGTCTGGGAGAGCACCCTGGAGCCCGAGCGCTGGCATCGGATGTTCGGCACCACCGACCGGGACGAGGTGGTTGCCGCGATCCGGCAGTGGGAGCCGTACCTGCGGCCGTGGGAGGGGATCGGGGCGCGGTTCACCGCGGCGGGGGCGCTCACCACGTGGTTCCGCACCCGGTGCACCCCACCGACCTATTTCGGTGGCGAGCCCGCCTTCTGCAACTCGCTGTTGATCAGCCGGCCGGGCGAGGACGAGTACCAGGAGCAGCGGCTCAGCGTGCGTACCGGCACGGGTGACCGGGTGCCGGAGGAGCTGATCGTCGAGGTCGCCACCGCGGCCTCCGACCGCACCTTCGCGGTGCCCTGGCAGGCCGGCGACGTGCTGGTCGTGGACAACAGTCGCTACCTGCACGGACGGCAGGCATTCCAGGACCCGGGCCGGTCGGTGCTCGTCCGGATGGGGCTGTTCGGCCAACCAGCAGAAGAGGGTGTCGACCCGGGCAGTCGTCCGGAGTCGGAGCGGGAGGGGGAAGATCCGGCATGAGACCGAAGTTGCGTAACGACCTGATGTACGTCCCGGACGAGGACGGCGTGTATCTGGAGACCGGGCGGGGCAACGCCCGGCTCACCGGGCCGGCGGCCCACGCACTGATCCGGCGGATCGCGCCGCACCTGGACGGTCGGCGCACCGTCGACGCGTTGACCGGTGGGCTTCCCGCGGAGCAGCGGCGGCTGGTCACCGAGGTGGTCGACCTGCTGGTCGAGCGCGGTGTCGCCCGGGACCTCGACCGGGAACCACCGCACGGGCTGCGGGACTGGGAACTGGAGCGGTACCACCAGCAGATCCTCTTCGCCGAGCACGTCGCCGACGCCCCCCTGCACCGCTTCGAACAGTTCCGCAACAGCAGGGTGCTCCTCATCGGCGCGGGCGAGGTGTTGGCGTCGCTGGTGCAGACCCTGTTCGAGTTGGGCCTCGGGTCGATCTCCGTCCTGGCGACCGGGGAGGACTCCGAGGTCGGCCCGCGGTTGCGGCGGGTGCTCGACGACTTCCGGACCGGTGACCCGGAGCTGCGGCTGACGATCGGGACGGCGGCCGGGAAACTGGACGACGAGACGGGACTCGCCCAGACGCTGGCCGGCTACGACGCCGTGCTGCACTGCGCTGATCACACCGTGCTGGACCGGGCACTGCGGATCGATCGGGTGGCCCGGTCGACGGGCGCCCGAGTCCTGCACGCCTTCCCTCTCGACGGGGAGGCATGGGTGGGGCCGTCGGGACACGGCCAGGCCGGTGCGTGCCTGGCCTGCGTCGCGCGCAGCGCGTCGGACAGGAACGGGCTCGGGACGGCACCATGCCCCGCAACGACGGATTCGGTCGGCCAGGCCGAGCCTCTCATCTCGGCCCCGATGGGTGCCGTGACCGGGGCGGTGCTCGCGTTCGCCTACTTCCGGTACGCGGTCGGCGCGGAATCCGCGATGACGGCGCGGATGAGCTTCGTGGACCTCTCGTCGGGAACGATCGGCGGGCACCTGGCCGTCGGCTACCCGGGTTGTGTCGACTGCGGCCCCCGGCCGGCTCCGGAGTTCAGGCTGGCCGACCAGGTGGCGGAGATGGCGGGTCGTACCCCGGTGGACCTACCGACCTTCGTCAGCCGGATCGTCTCGGTGGTCGACCCGCGGCTCGGGTTGATCCGTAGCGTCGGCACGGGGGCGCACTCGCAGCTCCTGGTGAGCTGCGTCGAGGCGGTCGTGGTCGATCCGGACGGTGGTGTGGGGACCGTACGGGCGGTCGGCGGCACCCGTGAGCAGGCGCTGAACCGGGTCGGCACGGCAGCGTTCGAGTACGTCGGCGCCCGACTGGCCCGGCGCGGGCGCCCGGCAATCACGGCCGGCCGGACTGGCGAGCCGGAGCGGTGGTGGGACCCGGTCAGCTCCGAGGAGGTGCTGGCGACACCGGACGCGGTGACCGTCACCGCGGGTTTCAGCTGGTCGGAAGCCCTGGGGCGGGCGGTACTGCACCTACGCCGGGCCGAGGCGGTCGCACCACCGGCCGGGGGTCCCGGGTCGCCGGCCGACCCGGCGGCGGACATACCGGACGGTGCCTGGATCGATCCCGCGGACTGGCCGGAACCCTCGACCGTGCTGGCCGGGGACGCGGCGGTGCTCGGCCACCCGCTGTACGCCTGGCGGGACTCGGCACCCACGCCGACGGTGTTCGTCGGCACCGGCACGCGGTGGCTGGCCCACTGCTGTGACCTGGACGTGGCCACCGCGCTGGAGCACGGCGTCCAGGCAGCGGTGGCGGTGCTCACCGACCGGGGCGACACGCGTGCCGACGCCGGCACGGACTCCGCCACTGAGGCGTGGGCCGGTGCCGGAGTCGGTCCGGGCATCGGCGTGGACGGCTGGGAATCCCGACTGGAACCGTTGCTGACGGAACTCGCCGCCGCCGGCCGGCGGCTGCTGGTCCGCCCGGTCGACGACGTTCCCGGTAGCCGGGCGGTACTTCCCTTTCTGGTAGAGGCGACGGTCGTGCCGACCGGAGGTGCGCGATGACGAACGGTGCTGCCGACGGAGCGAACACGCAGGCCCGGGTCGACGGTGACGGCAGGTTGGCCGCGGCGGTACGACGGTCGCTGACCGCCGGCCGGGCCGGACGGACGTCCGGGGCGGAGCTGGTGGTGGCGTGCTTCGACAGCCGTGACCCGGCCGCGGTACTCGACGCCGCCCGGGCCGCCCACCAGGCGGGCGTCGACTTCCTGCCCGTACATCCGACCCCGCGAGGGGTGCGGATCGGGCCGTGGACGACAGCCGGGCAGCCGGGTTGTCACCAGTGCGTGGTGTTCCGCGAGGAGCACGCCCTGGGCGCGGAACAGTCCCGGGCGTCCTCGGCCCTGGGGAGGGCCGTGTCGGCGGGCACGGTGGCGGTGCCGGCCGCGGTCCTCGTCGGGCCGGTCGTCACGGTCGTGGCCGGGCTGGTCGCCGACCACGTCGCCCGGGCCGACGGGGAAACCCTCGCCCAGGCGGTGCTGGACGTCGACACCGTCACCCTGGAGGTCACCCGGCACCGGTTCATCGCCGACCCGGAGTGCCCGACGTGCGGAGGGCTTCCCGACGACGGACCGGACGCGGGCTCGCTCCCGCTGCTGCCCCGCCCCAAAGCGCGCCCCGAGAGCTACCGCCTCCGCGACCTCGCCGCCGAGCACGAGCACTTGGTCGACGTGTTCGTAGACCCCAAACTCGGGCTGTTCTCGGTGCTCAACGTCGCACACCAGCATCCGATGATCCTGACCGCGGCGTTGGGCGGACCGGTCTGCTGCACGGAGCTCGCCGGCTACGGCCGTACGTTCACCTACCCGTCCAGCGTGGCGGTCGCCATCGCCGAGGCGTTGGAACGGCTCGGCGGTAGCCGCCGGGCGCGGCGCACCACGGTTCGGGCCTCCTACCGCGAACTGGGACCGGAGCGGGCGGTGGAGCCGACCGAACTGGGGCTTCCGGCCGAGCCCTACGGCAAGGATGCCGTCGCGTACCACCCCGACCTGCCGATCGACTGGGTATACGGCTACTCGTTCCGCCGTGGTGGGCCGGTCCTGGTGCCGGAGACGTTCGTCTACTACGGCGGCCACACCCAAGGGTTCGGGCAGGAGAGTTCCAACGGCTGTGCGCTCGGGTCGAGCCTGGAGGAGGCCGCCCTGTACGGCATCTTCGAGGTCGCCGAGCGCGACGGGTTCCTGGCCACCTGGTTCGCCCAACTGCCGGTGCCGCGGATCGACCCGCACACCTCCGACGACCCGCAGACCCGGCTGCTGGTGCGGTGGCTGGAACGGGAAACCGGATGCCGGCTGTACGTCTTCGACACGACGATGCCCGAGGGGGTGCCGTCGATCTGGCTGATGCTTGTCGACGAGTCGGGACGACCGGACCGGCCGAAGGCGTTCTGCGGTGGCGGCGCGCACCTGGATCCCGAACGGGCCCTGCACTCGGCCCTCGTGGAACTGGCCACCGTTGCCCGCTACCAACAGCAACTGCTACGGGACCCGGAACGGACCGCGCAACTGGTCGCCGATCCCGACGAGGTACGCGAGATGGACGACCACGGTGCCCTGGCGGCCGCACCGCAGGCCTGGGACCGCTTCGGCTTCCTGTTCCAGCGGACGGAGGTGCTGTCCATGGCGGAGGCGTTCCCGTACCAGAAACGCCACCAGCCCGCGGCGGACCTGCGTGACGACCTGCTGCAGACCGTCAGCCGCTACGTCGACGGCGGTTCGGACGTCATCGTCGTGGACCAGACCTCCCGGGAACAGGCCGAGGTCGACCTGGCCTGCGTCCGGGTGATCATCCCGGGGACGTTGCCCATGGTGTTCGGGCACCGCAACCGTCGGGTGGACCTCGCCCGGTTCCGGGAGATTCCGGTGCGGCTCGGTTACCGGGACACCCCGCTGCACCCGTCGGAGGTCAACCCGCACCCGCACCCGTTCCCCTGACAAAGCGCCGGAGGCGGGCCCTCCCTGCGCGACCGGCCGTCCGGCGCGCAGGGAGTGCGGGCACCCCGCGCCGGCGACCGGCACGCTGATGACGCGCCTGCAGCCCTCAGCCGGCGGTGCGGCCCGCCGCGATGCGCCACCCGGCCGCCGACTCCTGCTGCTGCCAGAACCGGGCGAACCGGCCTCCCGCAGCGAGCAGCTCGTCGACGGGCCCGTCCTCGACGACGCGCCCCTCCTCGATCAGGACGACCCGGTCGGCGTGACGGATGCTGCCGGGCCGGTGGGTGACGATGACCCGGGTACGCGGCACCGGGTCGTCGGTGAGCGCCCGGACGACCGCGATCTCGTTCTCGGTGTCCAGAGCGCTGGTGGCCTCGTCCAGCAGGAGCACCGGCGCGGGCTTGAGTAGTGCCCGCGCGATGCTCACGCGTTGCCGTTCGCCGCCGGACAGGGCGGTGCCGGCCTCGCCGACGACGGTCTCCTCTCCGTCGGGCAGGCGGGCGGTCAACTCGTCGACGCGGGCCAGCGCGGCGGCCCGGGCGACCCGGTCGGCGCCGGCCGTGGTGTCGCCGGCGAGGACGTTGTCCCGGACCGTGCCCCCGAACAGGTACGGGTGTTGGAAGACCACGCTGACCAGCGAACGCCTGGCGTCGGGGTCCAGGGTGGCGACGTCGGTGTCGCCGATGCGGATGGCACCGGTCGACGGTGTGTGCAGCCCTGCGAGCAGCGCCAGGACGGTGCTCTTGCCCGAGCCGGAGGGGCCGACGATCGCGGTGGTGCTGCCCGGTTCGAAGGTCAGGTCCAGGCCCTCGAGGACGGGCGGACCGTCCGGGTCGTAGCGGAATCCCACTCTGTCCAGCCGGATCCGGGGCGCCCCGGTCGGCACGGACCCGTCCGCCGTGCCCTCGGTCTTCACCGGTGCGTTCAGGACGGCGTGCATCCGCCGCAGGGTCGTCGTGGCGGTTTCCAGGCCGGGCGTGAGCTCACCGAGCGCGACGAACGGCTCCAGGTAACGTGCGATGACGACGATCAGCGCGATCGCCTCCGGGATGCCGAGGTCGCCCCGCACCGCGAGCACCGTCGTGGTGCCGGCCAGCAGCACCAGGGCGATCTGACTGGCGAGGCTGAACAGCAACTGCCCCGGGATCTGCATGAGCAGCACCCGCACGGCCGCACCGTGCTGGGACGCCAGCGTGGCGCCGACGACGCTGCGGGCCGGCTCGGCGCGCCGGGCCGCCCGCAGGGCCTGCTGGTTGCGGGCGAACTCGACGATCCGCTCGGTCAGCACGGTGTTGTGCTGATCCGCGGTGCGGTCCGCGGCCCGGGTGATCCGCCCGGCCGCCCAGAACGCGCCGAGCAGCACCGGCACCCCGGCCAGCGCGGCGAGCCCGAGCGGCACGGAGACGGCGAGCAGCGCCAGCCCGACGATGACGGGCAGGGTGATCGCGCCGATCAGCGGGGTGACCAGGTAGACGACGATGCCGAACAGGTCCGGGCCGGTCGCCGCGATCGCCTGCCTGGCGGTGGCGGTGTTGTCGGCGGTGAACCAGGTCAGCCGGATCCGGGTCAGCCGGTCGGCGATCGTGTGCTGGGCGTTGTCGAGCAGCCCGTACCCGAGGTCGAAACCGATCCGGGCGACACTCGCGTCGACGATCCATCCCGCGACGGTGACCGCGGCCAGGGCGCCCACCCACGGCCACGCCCGTTCGGGGTCGGGGCCGAACAGAGCGGCGACGAGCGGCACCAGCAGCACCGCGCCGACCCCGCGCAGGATGACGCCGACGACGGTCAGGGCGGTGTGGCCGGCAGCCCGGCCGCGCTGGTCGGGGGGCAGCAGACGCACCAGGGTACGGATCATCGGGCCGCCCCCTCGGTCACGAACGACTGACCGGCCGGAAGCGGCTGCCCGTCCGGGTCGGTCGCGGCGGCGTCGGCACGGCGCCCCTGTCCGGCGTCCCAGAGCCGCCGGTACCGGCCACCGGCTGCGAGGAGTTCGTCGTGGGTTCCGGTCTCGACGATCCGTCCCTCGTCGAGCACCACGATCCGGTCGACGCCGGTGACGGTGTGCAGCCGGTGGGCGATGACGAGCACGGTGCGGTCGGCGGTGAGCCGGTTGAGGGCCTGTTGCACGAGGTACTCCGATTCGGGGTCGGCATAGGCGGTCGCCTCGTCGAGGACGAGCACCGGGGTGTCGGCGAGGATCGCGCGGGCGATGGTGAGGCGCTGGCGTTCCCCGCCGGACAGTGCCGCGTCGGGGCCGAGGACGGTGTCGTACCCGTCGGCCATGCGCTGGACGCGGTCGTGGACGTGCGCCGCGCGGGCCGCGGCGACGACCTGATCCCGGGTCGCTTCCGGCACGGCGAGGGCGATGTTGTCGTGCACTGTGCCGTGCACCAGTTGCGTCTGCTGGAACACGAAGCCGATCCGCTCGTACAGCGCGTCGACACCGAGGTCGCGCACGTCGCGACCGCCGACCCGGATCGTGCCGGAGTCGACGTCGTGGAAGCGGGCGAGCAGCCCGGCCAGTGTCGACTTGCCCGATCCGGACGGGCCGACGAGGGCGGTGACGGTGCCGGGGCTGAGGGTGAGCGAGACGTCGGAAATCACCGGCACCCCGGGTCGGTAGGAGAACGTGACCCGGTCGAAGACGACGGTCCCGGCGTTGTGGCGGGTGAGGGCGCCGTCGGCCTCCCCCGGTTTGGCGTGGGTGTCCTCCGCCGCGGGCAGCAGTTCGGGGCCGTCGAGGGTGTTCTGCACACGGCGGGCGGCGAGCAGCCCGGTACGCAGCCCGCTCAGCCCGTAGCCGATCCCGAGCAGCCGGGCGCCGAACGTGGTTCCCAACAGCAGGAACGGCAGCAGCGTCACCGGCTGCATCGAGCCGTCGGCGACGAAGGCGGTGCCGGCGGTGGCGATGACGATCAGGAACGTCCCCGGCCGGGTGGCGAGGTCCATCAGGGTCTTCTTGTTGGTGAACGGTCGCTGCCAGTCGTTGAGGAACTGGATGTACTCGTCGAGCCGGACACGGAACGTCGACGCGGCAGCTCCGCCGAAGACCCGGATCACGGGCTGTCCCTCCAGGTAGGCGCCGGCCTCGCCGGACATCCGCTCCGCCCAACGCTGGGACTGGCTGATCCTGGGTCCGGACTGGATGATCATCGCGTACATGGTGAACACGTAGACCAGCACCGGTACGAAGAGCAGCAGCGCCATCCGCCAGTCGACCACGAAGAGGTAGCCGAGCACGGCCAGCGGCGCCACGATCGCCGCGACGGCGTCGGATACGGCGTGGGTCACCAGGTAGTGCACGGCCAGGGTGTCGTCCTGCACCACCTGCTTGACGTGACCGGAGCCACGTACGGTGAACCAGCCCAGCGGCAGCCGGGCCAGTTTGCCGAGCAGCCGCTGCCGCACGGCGCGCGCGAAGCGGGCGTCGACGAGGTGCAGCCACAGGGTGAGCGCGCCGCTGAGCAGGGTTGCCACGCCGAGCAGGGCGACCGCCCACAGCCCGACCGCCCACAGCGCCTCCTCCGGGGCGCCGGCCAGCATCCGCCGCGCCAGCTCGACCAGCAGCACGAACGGGGCGAACTCCACAAGCGTCACCACCGCCTGCAACACCCCGGCCAGGATGAGGGTGCGCTTGAGCGGTGCCAGCAGCCGTCCGGCGGCCTGCGCCCGCCAGGCACCCCGCACCTCCGCGCCCGAGTTCACGGATGCCGCCGGGGCCACAGATTCGGCAGGGGTCACGGACCTGGTCGGTGTCGTCCGGGCCGTCGTCGCGCCGGCCCCGTCCACGACAGGCGCGGGCGGCATCTCCGACGACGCCTGGTCTGCGGGCGCGGCGGGGGGTGACGCGGTGGCCGCCTCCGCGGCCCGGACCGCCGCCCGCTCCTCCTTGCTGGCGCGCCACTTGCCCATGGAACGACCGTGGATCCAGTACGACTGGCCGTACACCTCCGACTTCGGGAACCCGAACTCGTCCTTGAGTCGGGCCCGCAGGTGCTTGAGGGAGACGTGTTCGGTGCCGAGCCAGGCGTACCAGTCCGACCAGTCGCGGGTCTCGACCGCCCCGGCCAGCGAGGCCCCTCCGGCACGCGGCACCCAGTGGACCCGTGCCCGTGGATGGGCGGCGAGCGGGATGAGCAGGTCGGCCTCGTCGTGCTGTTCGAGGTACACCTCGACCGGCACGTCCGCGGGAACCGCACCGAGAATGCCGTTGATCGCCGGGATAGACGCCGAGTCGCCGACCAACAGGTAGCCGGCAGGCGGTTCCTCCGGCACCTCGAACCGGGACGAGCCGAGCGAGGTCGCCATGACGGTCCACCCCGGCTGGGCGTTCCGCGCCCAGGTGGACGCGGCGCCGGCCGGCTCGTGCAGCACCATGTCGATGGCGAACTCGCCGGTCGACGCATCCGCCTCCGCGATGGTGTAGGCGCGCTGGTGCTCGGTGTCACCACCGTCGGGGTCGGGGAACCAGAACCGCAGCCAGGCTGTCGGGGCGGCCTCCACCTCGTCGAAGAGCGTCGGTGAGGTCAGCCGGACACGCACGAAGTTCGGTGCGCGTTGCTCCCGCCCGACCACGGTCGCCTCATGGTCGCGGGCGCCGAAGCTGCGCATGACCGCGCCCTGGAATCCGCGTCTGCCCATCACAGTTCCTCTCCGGTCGCGGCGAGGTCCGCGACGATCTCATGGACCGGCCGGCCCGGTGGCGCGACGTGGACCAGGCCACGGATCGCGCCGGTGAGCAGCAGCCGCACGTATTCGGGTCGCCCGAACTGGGGCAGCGCGAGGTGCGCCGGCCCGAGGCGGTCGTCGACGGCGAGGTGGGTGATCGCCGCCAGGCGCTCCCGGTCGAGGCCGTCGGCGTCCTCGGTCTCGGCCGCGGCGCTGACCTCCTCGGACGCCGCGAGCGCGATCGTCATCGAGGCGACCGCCCCGCAGACGACGATCGCCGCGTCCGTGGCGTAGCCGCGCCGCACGAGCGCGGCGACCTCGTCGGCGAGCACCCGCCGCCCGGCCTCGCCGCGCGGGAAGAGCGTCTGCAGGTAGCCCGCCATGCCCGGGTGGGCGTGGGTGAAGGCCCGCAGCTGCAGCGCGAACGAGAGCAGGTGCCGCTCGATGCCGTGCGTGGGGTCGTCGGTCAGGGTCAGCTCCGTGAGGATGCTCTCCCCGACCAGCCGTTCGAGCGCCCACCGCCCGTCGACGTAGCGGTACAGCGCGGTCGGGCTGACCCCGAGTTCGGCGGCGACGGCCTTGACGCTGAGGGCCTGCATACCGAGACCGCGACCGACCCGCACGATGTCGTCGACACCGATCCGGGGTGGACGTCCGCCTACGCGCGCCACTGCACCTCCATCGCAGGTTATAGGGGGTAACTAAGGGCACCCTAAATTGAGGTCCGCAGAATGACAAGATCCCGGCTCCAAGCGGCATGGGCGGCCTGGCTCTCCGGCCGGGTCGCAGCCCCTGCGGTTGCGCGCCGACGCATCGAGTGATCTCTTTTTATCTATGCGCTCAACGAAGAAGAACCAGATGACCGCACGGCTGCGCCGGACGCTGATCGCCGCAGCGACCGCGGGGATGATGGCACTGGTCCCCGCGATGCTCGCGCCGACGCCGGCGCAGGCGTGGGGCTACGGTGTCAACCGGGTGCAGACCGCCGCGGAGGACAGCCACGCGCAGACCGGCATGGGTCCGGGTTGGGTGCTGCTCAGCTACAAGGCCAACGGGCCGATGGTGGGCTACCTCTTCGCCCGTGACTTCGTCTTCGCCGACGGCACGGTCAAGACCAGCTTCGACCACATGGACATCCGGGACACCGGCGACGGCTCCGCGGGCAACACCGAGGGGATCACCCGGTGGCCGTGGGGCCACGCCGCGGGCAGCTTCGACGGCTGCGCGTACGCCTACGGCACGAGCAAGTTCGCCATCGAGCGGACGGGCTTCATGACCGACTCCTGCGCCAACGGCCCCTCCGTCGTGGGCTCCAGCAAGGCCGACGGATCGCCGGACTCCCTGCGGTGGTGGCACTCGGAGGCGGTCTTCTGCACCGCCTCCGGCACCGACCCGCTGTGCAGCCCGTACGGGGTCTGGAGCGAGAACAAGGGCGGCGGCCTCAAGGTCACCCGCAGCACGACGCCCTGCCCGGTCTACGGCAACATCGGCGCCGCCGCCGCGTACGGTTCCGGCAGCGCCGCGCCGACCCACCCGCTGGGCACGGTGCCGGCGGGGCAGCAGGTCGACGTCCGCTACGTCACGAAGAGCCGCCAGTACGTCATGGCCAAGTGGCACGGACAGCGCCTCGCCGGGGGGATCGCCTGGGGGTTCTTTCCCCGCGGCTGCCTGAGCTGATCCCGTGGCCAACGATCCCGCACACGATCCGGGGGTCTCCCCCGGCGGTACCGGGAGTGCGCGCTGACGCAAGAGCTGTGCACGCGTCCGTAAGGACAGCCGCGTGCCGCGGCAAGCATGCTCGTTCCAGAGCGTCCGCAACAGACGGGAGGAACCCATGCTGCAGCTACGGAGATTCCGGGTCCTGGCGATCGCCGCCGCAGCCGCCGCGCTGCTCACCACCGCCGCGTCCCCGGCGCGGGCCGACACCACGCTGGAGGTGAGACCGGGGCTCAGCCCGTTCTGGCCCGACGGCAAGAACGGCAGCGGACCCCGGGAGTACGTGACCCGCAACCTGAGCACGGAGTCCCGGAACCTGTACCTGCGCAGTTGCAAGTCGGGTTACTCCTGCTACGCCGTGGGAGAGGGCGACGGTCAGCACACCTTCTTCGAGCTCTACTACTGCGACTCTCGGAGCGTCACGAACTTCCTGGGCCGTGGGGCCGCCGTCAACCACCAGACGGACGACGCGGTCGCGTACCTCCGCAACAGCGGCAGCGTGACGCAACAGGAGATTGCTCCGGACAACGTCCCGGTCTCCGTCGACTGGGACCCGATCTGGTACATCCACCCGTGCTGACCCGGTGAGCGGGCCCGCGCCATCGTGAATACGGGGGCGACGGCGCGGGCCTCCGTGATCGCGCCCGGCCTTCCGGGCCGAACCGAAGGTACCCGTCGAGCAGAAACAGGCCAGGACCCAGACTGGACAGCGTGCTCGACTACCTCTGCCCCGGCTGCGGCGAACGCTGTGCGACGATTCTCGCCGCACGCGTCGGTGCCCCGTGTCCTCTCTGCGCCGCTGCGGCGGCCTGGAAGCGCCTGCCGGCCAACACCCGCCGGAGAATCGACGCTGCGATCCGTCGCGGCACGATGACCGGTTTGATGGCGATGCGAACAAGTGATCCACCGATCAAACTGCCCGACGCGGCTGAACTCCTCGCGTTCCGTCACGCCGCCGGAGTCACCAGCGCCGCCGAGAGCCGGTAGGGCCGCGCGGCAAGCTCATTGAGCCGGATCCGGCAGATCCGCACAGCGCACCCAGGCGGCAGATGCGGACGCGCGGCGGACATCTGCGGCGCGCCGGGCCTGGCCCTCCCAACCGGGTCGCCTCAGAAGCGGAAACTCCGGTATAACGAGCATGCTGTTCCGCTGGCCGGCATCGCCCCCCTCGGAGTGCCCATGACGACGCAGTCGCGTGACCGTCTCGACGAAACACTTCGAGCTGGCCAGGTCGGCGGTCTGCACGCCGTCGCGGCGGTTCGCGGCGGTCGCACCGTGCTGGAGTACTACGGGGCCGGTGAGGACTTCGCCTGGGGCGACCCGCTGGGCGTCGTCGAGTTCGGGCCCGGGGTCCTACACGACATCCGATCCGTCACCAAGAGCGTGACCGTCCTGTTGTACGGCATCGCGCTCGGCGAAGGGCTGGTCCCGCCGCCGGCGGAGCCGCTCCTGCAGCGGTTCCCGCAGTACCCCGACCTGGCGGCCGACCCCCGGCGTGCCCGGCTCACCGTCGAGCACGCACTGACAATGTCGTTGGGCGTGGAATGGTGCGAAGATCTCCCGTACAACAGCCCGGCCAACGCCGAGATCGCGATGGAGCTGGCGCCGGACCGGTACCGGTACATCCTGGAGCGGCCGATCGTCGAGCCGCCCGGCACCCGATGGACCTACTGCGGCGGTGCCACGGCTCTGCTCGGTCGACTGATCGCCGACGGCACCGGGCAGTCGCTGCCGCAGTACGCGCAGGCCGTGCTGTTCGCGCCGCTGGGCATCGGCAGCTTCGAGTGGATGACCGGCGCGGACGCAGTGGCCTCCGCCGCGTCCGGGCTGCGACTCGCACCCCGCGACCTGGCCCGGCTCGGCGAGCTGGTGCTGGCCGAGGGAAGCTGGGACGGTCAGCGGATCGTCCCCGCCGGCTGGATCCACACGATGCTCCAACCACGCCTGCAGACCAGCTGGGGCGCGCAGTACGGCTACCAGTGGTACATCGAATCCATCGAGGGCCATCGGCTGGTGGCCGGCATGGGCAACGGCGGCCAACGCCTGTTCGTCCTGCCCGACCTGGACCTCACCGTGGCCATCACCGCCGGCAACTACGACGACCCCGACCAGTGGCGGACCCCGCTCACGGTGCTGGAACGGGTCATCCTTCCCGCACTGGCCTGACGGCACCACGCCCGCCGGTCAGCCCATCGGCAGGGCACGCATCTGGGCCGGACGTCACCTCGCGCATGCGGTTGGGACAGGTTCTGCGTTCGCCGGAAAAGCACCCGCGTCACGGCACCCGATCAACATCCGGTCATCGGCACGAGCGCGCCCGCCACCCGTGGACGGCGGCTGCGAACCGTGCCGCGCGATCGGCGGCCTGTCCGCATGCCTCTGGGCAGCCGCTGAAGTGGCCCTTGTCGACGGACTGACTGCTGCCGGCTCAGGCGACTCGATCGCCAGCGACTGCCGTGTTCCTGTCTTCGGGCGTTTCGGTCAGCCACTTGGACATCTGCCACTCGTACGGTGCGGAGGACGCGTCGAACTTGACACCGAGGTCTCGACGAGCGGCAGTGTAAAAGCGGCCTCGCGCCTGACCGGTAGCCCGTACTGCCTCGTTCCAGGTCAGGTCACCGGACTGGCCCAGGGCCAGTCGCATGAGGCGGAACGTCGCGTCATGCCACTGTCGGGCAGATGCAACTACCTCGTCGTCGCCCAGCATCAACACTGCCTCCCATCGAGTCGTCCGTTCCTCCTCCGCGACGAGTAGATCTGCCTCACCGACTTCCCCGGCGAACCAGAAGTCGTCCTCGTAAACGCCCCGCTTGGCGGCGAGACGCACCGCGATCGAGATGACCTTCTTGACGGCATGTGCGTAGTCCGAGTAGGCGGCGATCCGCCGCTCATCCCAGCGGACCGCCTGCTGCCGGCGCCAACGGCTCCGCTCCTGCGCTGTCGTTGTGATGTACGTGGCCACGACGCCGATGAGAACCCCAACCAGGGCGGGCAGTTGCAGCAGGAACAAGCGCATGCCGATTCCAATCTCGGGAACCACTTGGAGTGCGCTCAGTGTGGCGAGTCGGCACAACTGTGTACGCGTCGCGCACCGGTACCGCCTGGCGGCACGTCCCGTGGTGCTACCCGGCCACGCAGGGCCGTCGCGGTCGATCGCCGACCACAGACAGACCTGGCACCTGGAATTTGGTGATCATCTCCGCTGGGACATCGCCAGCGGTGCCGAGTGGGTTCCGCCGCAAGAGGCGACGCCGCCGTCGCGAGGCTGGGTGCGGCATCCGTCTCGGGCCGGGGCGGTACCTCGGCCTGTTAGCGGCAGAGGCGCCGCGCTCGGGCCCCACGGCTGTAGATCGCATCGACCTACTTGCCTGATCGCCTATCGTGGACAGCGCGTTGCGTTGCAACTGATCGTCCGACCTGGGTGGTGTCTCGATGAGGTGGCAGCGTGGTTGATGGTGGGCGGCGGGAAAGGCTCCTCCGGGAGTTGTCGATATCGCTGGTCAGCGGACTGATCCTCGCCATCGGCGGCAAGGTCTACGCCTCGTGGGCGGCCACCACATGGGCCACGTCGGTCTGGCTCGTGTTCCCGGCGATTGTCGCGGCCGGCGGGACGGCGTTCGCCGTCACCCGGTACCACCATCATTCCGGCCGGCGCCAGGTCTTCCTCCTTGTCTCGGCGTTTGTGCAGAAACACTGGGTCGCCGAACTGCTGGAGAACCTGATCCGGGCACTGGATCGGCACGGTGTCGACCTTGTCCTCAAGATCCCGCCGCACGAATACGGCGGGCACGGTCAGCTTCAACAACTCGCTGAGCTCAGGAAGAACTCCCGGTCCTTCCTCGGTGGCTTCGTCATGGCGGCCGACTGCGCGGTCAACCGTGTCGAGTTCGAACGGTTTTGCCGGAGCTTACGCATCCCAATCGTGTTCGTCGACTCGTCACCTTTCGAGCACGTGCGCGACTACCCAGCGAACGTCGCATTCGTGGGGTGCGAAGACGCCGAGATCGGCACCCGCTCAGCCGAATGGGTGGCCAAAGTACTAAAGGAACGGGGATTCCTTTCCCCGAACGTTCTCGTGGTCGCCAGTACTGAGCATCCCGACCGGCAGAACTCCTTCGCAGCCCGGCTCCGGGCGGAGGTCCCATCCGCCGACATAACCATCAACGACCAGGGCCGGTTCGATCGGGGCCGGTCCGCTGGGATAGTCGGCCAGACGCTGCAGGAGACTCACCGAAAGGGCGGCGCCGTCCACGTCGTGTTCTGCACCAACGACGAGATGGCGCTGGGCGCTGTGGACGCGGTCCAGAAACGGGCGGCTGCCGGCGAAGACGTCGGGGACCTGGTGATCGTCGGGGTGGATGGCACCCGTGAGGCGATCGCGACGATCGACGCAGGCGGCACCTGGTTTCGGTCGACCGTTGTCCAAGACTCCGGCCGGGTGGCCGAGGCAGCGGTCAGCACCCTGCTCAAGTTCTGGGCGCATGAGCCTGCTGACGTCAAGACGTTGATACCGACGACGACATATCCGCTCGGCAACGCTTCCTCGGAGCTATCCGGCCCGAGGGCCGCAGGCAGAGCACCGCACCCCTGATCCCGTGAACCGGAAGTGAGAAAGGTCCGGTGAGCCTGGGTAGCCAGCGGCCTGCCGTATTGCCTGATCCAATATCCCGCGTGCACGGCCTCCTTCCCGGCACGTTCGCGCGTCGCCGCCCGCCAGCCGGCTACGCTTCACGACGCGCGGTCTGCGGCAGATCCGGATGCTCCGCCGCGCGAAGGGCGGGAACGCGACGGCCGATCACCGCCAGACAGGTGCGGCCACGTCGACCAGGCTCTCCGTCATGAACAAAGAACTCGATGGCAAGGTGGCGCTGGTTACCGGCGGGGGCCGTGGCATCGGCGCCGCTGTTGCGCTTCGCCTGGCCGAGGAGGGCGCCGATGTGGCGCTCACGTTTGAGCAGAATCAGCAGCGGGCCGACGACATCGTGGACCAGATCAAGGCCGCTGGACGTCGGGCGATCGCCGTCCAAGCGGACAGCGCCGACCCCGGGGCGGTCGTTGCCGCGGTCGATCGGGTCGTCGGTGAGCTGGGCCGGTTGGACGTCCTGGTCAACAACGCCGGCGCCTTCCTGATCGGACCGCTCGAGCAACTGAGCCTGCAGGATTTCGAACAGACCGTCGCGGTCAACGTCCGCGCGCCGTTCGTCGCCTCGCAGGCCGCGGTACGCCACATGTCAGCCGGTGGGCGGATCATCAACATCGGAAGCAACGTAGCCGAGCGAGCGGTGTTCCCGGGCTTCTCGCTGTATGCCATGAGCAAGACCGCGCTAATCGGCCTGACCAAGGCACTCGGACGCGAACTCGGCGGCAGGCAGATCACCGTCAACCTGGTGAATCCGGGGCCCACGGACACCGAACTGAACCCGGCCGACGGCCCAAACTCCGACACGATCAACGGGTTCACCGCCCTCGGTCACTTCGCGGCGCCAGCCGACGTGGCCGCCGCGGTCGCGTTCCTCGCCAGCCCGGACGGCCGTTACATCACCGGAGCAACGGTCAACGTCGACGGCGGCTTCACCATCTGATCACCAGCTTCACCGCCGTCCTGTCCGAATCCATGCACACGACTGCGGCTCCCGCCTTCCGGTCCACCCGGGGCGGGAGCCGCATCTGTTCACGATCGCCTAAAGTCGCGAGCCGGAACATCCGCGACTCGACACGAGCGGTCGGCTGACGGTGTCGGTCTCGCAGGTGCGGTCCCCTGACGTCTGCTCGGCGGCAGAGGCGTGCAAGAAAACGGGTTGAGGCGCGTTGCTCGGCACTGGCTAGGTCAGCTCGTATGCGCACCATCGCGAGCGACCGCCTCCTGCTGCGCCCCTGGCGCGACGAGGACGTCGACTTCCTTCCGGATTTCGAGTCGCGCTGGGAGGTCGTGCGATTCTTGAGCGGGCACGGCCAGCGGCATGGGCGAAAGCCTCAGGGAAGGCGCTCGGTGAGCGTTTCAGCGGGGTGCACGCCTGGCATCGACGAGGCTCCGTGTCGAGTGGGCCACGAAGGCGCCGTGGTGGCGAATGTGGGCGTCCAGTTGCTTGAGGGTGTCCCAGTACCGCTCCACCGTGAAGTCGGGCACCCACCAGACGCATTTGCGCAGGATGTAGACGACCGCGCCGATGTCGAAGAACTCCATCCGGCAGCGAGCGGTGCGCAGGTCGACGATCTCGAGCGCGGCCGCCCGCGCCGCCGCGGCCTCATGATCGGGGTGACGGCCAAGCCGCTCCCGCGGCAGCGGGCCGAGGAAGAACTCGATGAGCTCGAACGCGGATGCCGGCCCGACGTGCTGGGCGAGGTAGGTGCCGTCATCGGTGAGCACGCGGGCGATCTCGCTCCAGTCGGGGTCAACTGGATGACGGCTCGTCACCAGATCGAAGCTGGCATCGGCAAAGGGCAGGGGCTGGCCTTGCTCGACAGGCACGACCTCGACACCGCGGGGCGACAACGTGCGACGGGCGCGCTCGACGTTCGGGCGCCAGCCTTCGGTGACGACCATTCTCGGCGGTAGGTGCGACACCTCGGCGATGATCTCGCCGCCACCGGTGTCGATGTCCAAGGCCGAGGTGACATGGGGCAGGCGCGATGCGATCAACCGGGAGTACCCCCACGGCGGCCGCTCTTCCGTCGCCCGGCCTTCAAGCCAGTCGAAGTCCCAACCGGACACGTCCACTGCGGCGGCCTCATCGACGAGGTCACTGAACGTACGCACACCGAACATCCTGCCGGTGCCGTCAACTGGTTTGCGCGGCCACGTCGCGTCCGTTCATCGACAGGACCGTGAGCGGATGATCATGTTCCAGAGGCCATGTAGGCAGCGAGGATGTAGTTGGGGTGCCGGTCGAGGTTCCTGCGGGCGCGGTCGTAGCGCATGGTGGTTCGCGGGTCGGCATGGCGGGCGGCGATCTGCACGTCACGCAGGCCGACGCCGGCGTCGAGCAAGGTGGTCACCAACGTGTGCCGCAGCATGTGTGGGTGCATCCTCGGCATCCGGATCCCCGCCGTGTGGGCAAGGTGCCTGAGCCGGCCGGTGGCGAAATGCCGGTCCATCCGAACACCGAGGGTATTGCGCAGGATCGACCCGCTGGTGCGCTCGTCGACGGCCCGGTCGATGGCTCGGGCCACCGCGGCTGGCAGCGGGACGAGCCTGACCGTTGCCGCTGGCCGAGTGCCATGAGTTCGAACGACCCGCCCAACACACGGCGCGCCGGTACCGCGGGTCACTGATCCCAGGGTGGTGGCAGCACCGCCCCAGTCCTTGAACTGCTGCCGCGCGGTCTGCGGATGCCAGATGCGGATGCCCCTGGACCGTCACTGGCCCGATGCCTCGTCGATGCCGTACCGCACCATGTCGTGCAAGTCCTCGGCGATCAGATCCCTCGCAAGGCCACGATCCACGAACGCTGCCAACGAGCGGCCGATCTCGTCTCCCGCCGAGTCGGCAAGGTGCTCATCGTGTGCGGCACGCCGCAACGCGTCCAACGCGCGTGGGTCGTTCCAATTCGCGAGGTCGACCGCGGCCTCGCACCGGAAATCCAGGTCCTCCGACTGGTCCAGCAGCACCGCGTGCAAACGCTCGGCACGCCAGTCCCACTGCGGCTGCCCGGCCGCTTGCAAGCCGTCGCGCAGTTCCCGGGGCGGCCGGTACCCGTGTTCCTCAACGTAGTGCAGGATCATCATCGGTGCGGCGTAGGTCTCCCCGTCGGGCAGGTAGTAGCGATACTCGCCGTTACTCTCGAAGGCTCCGCAGAAGTCGCAGTCGTGCCAGCCGAGCGTGCGGCTACCGAGCCGCCGGGAGGCGGCCCCGAACTGCTCCAACTCGGCGCCGGTCATCGGTGCCGTGCTTGCACCCTGCACCCCGTAACGGCGCCCCAGCCACCCGACGGTCCGCATCGGCAGCGGAAAGGTGAGGTAGTCGTACGGAGACAGGTCGAGGTACTCCACGCCACGATCATCCGGCATGCAGAATCGGGAGACCTCCCGGCTGGCCCGAACAGAGGGACAGTTGGACGTGGCGGTGACTCAAAGCGTGGTGCGCCACCTCAGCGGCAGATCCGGATATTGCATCGGAACGACTTATGCTTCGTCGGTGCGACACGGAGATCTCCTGGCACAGACCGACTGGTCCGTGGTCGAGCACGCGTACGCCGGGGATCCCGACGTGCCCTCGTCGCCGGAGATTCTCGCGGCGTTGCTGGATGAGGACGGCGGCCGTCAGGACAGGGCGCTGCTCGACCTCTACAACGTCGTCCACCACCAGGGCGGCATCTATAGTGCGACGGCGCCGGCGGTGCACTTCGTCGCCGCGGTGCTTGACGATCCCCGCACGTCGACGCTGGTTTCGCCCGGACGTGGCCGCCGAGGCGTCAGGGTGCCGCTGCGGGCCGCCCTGCTGGGCTGGCTGACGTCGGTCATGCAGCACACCACAGAGCCAGACGAGCGCCGGCGTGGCCTCCTGGCTGACGTCGCCGCGTGCCGTGCCGCCCGCCCGTCCGTTTACCGCACTGCGTACGCGCTGCGCACCGACCCCGACCCAGCAGTCGCCTCCGAAGCGCTGGGTACGATGCTCGCCTGTCTGCTCGACGCCCCGGAACTCGCGCATCATCGAGCCGAGGCCACTGCGTGGTCGCATGGCCACGCCCTCGCCGGCCTCGACAAGCACTCCAGGGTGATGGCGGTCCTGAGCCTGCAATCGTGGGGGTACGGCACGACACCGGTCATGGAGACGGATCCGGATCCGGTGGTACGGGCAGCCGCCGCGCTCTCGCCTGCAAATGCGGGCAGCGTCCAAGGCACCCGGGCGCTACTCGACGTGCTGTCGACGCCGTCCGCCGCCAGGTGGTGCAAGCGCAACTACCCGCACTTCGGTCCGATCTTCATGGTCAGCTTCCTGCCGGCAGCCATCGACCGGGCGACATTGGACCACCTGGTCCCCGTCCTGGACGTTCTCCTTGCCAGCGCGCCTCCCATCATCTACGTCGGTGACTGGGGCGCGCGGCTGCGCATGAAGGCATTCCCGAACGGTTTTCCGCCCGTCGAGCCGCCCACCACCGCCCAGCGAACACTGCTGGACGTGATCGCGAAACACTGCTTCGGCCCGGATTTCCCACGCATGTGCTCCGGGGGCGACGCCCGGGTGGCGCTGCGCGACCTCGTGCCGGAAGGCTCGGTCTTCGACGGCGACGTAACGGCCTTCCCACCTCAGTAACCTTGATCAGCTGCGCTGATCTCGGCAGTAGCGGGTGCCCAGCACCTGGCGTCGGCATCGCCGGCAACGCAGATCGTGGCCGTCTCCGGCCCCGCCGGTGTGCTATGGGATCAACGCAGCCACGGAAAGCGCCTCGTCCAGCCGACCAGCGGCCAGGTCGTCGTGACGGATCACGAAACTCCCGTCGCTCCGGTAGTAGAACTCGTTATCGACGGGAAAGCGGGCGAGCGACACCCACTCCATCGTCAGCCGGTGCGTCTCCTTCTCCACATGGGAATACCATTTCGCGACCGGGATGACGATCTCGCCGGTCTTCTCACGCCACGCGAGGGTCTGCTCCGCAATACCCTTGATTACCTCCTCGTCGGCGTACCCGCCGAGATAGGCGCTGGCGTACCCGTTGTCAGGCGGCCAGAGATCGTTGGCCAGAGCACAGAGTTCGTCAAGGTGCGGCAGGTCACGCTCGATGTCACGGGCCAACTGCTGCTGGAAGGGCGACAGGTCGTCCTCCTCGTCCTCCTCGTCCTCCTCGTCCGCCCCGAACCAGTCGGGGAACTCCGCGCGCAGCGTGGCGCCGACGTCGTACTGCTTGCCGGCGGACGCGTGGTCGGTGGATCCTGCCGCCACCTCGGTATCGGTACCGGCCGGCACATAGACGACTCGCCCGTACCTCCGCTCCCCGGTGGCAGCCGCCTGCTCGTGGTCGAGAAAGAACAGCAGCGAGCCGTCTGCCGGCAGGCCGAAGCCGTCGACTCTTGGCAGCGCCGCGCAGTCGACCGAGAAGACGAACGGCAACGGACTGACCCCGTCGGACGGCCAGTCCATGCCCACCGGCAGCCGGGGCAACCCACCGAACTGCCCGACCGGAACGCCGCTGGATCCTCCACTCAACCGGATCGACAAACGGAGGTGCTGGACGAACCGGCTGACCTCGTCGTCCGGGATGCCCGACGCGAGCGCCGCACGACGAAGCTGCCCCTGATGATCCATAGCGCAACATGGTGCCACGAGGGCGAGCCCGGCGACCGCGCGCCCACGGCCCGCACGCGCTGTCGTCGGCATCGCTGCCGCCGTGATCGGATGCGCACATCTCGGCAGAAGCGGATGCGCCACACCCGTCGATGCCGATGGCAGCTAGCTCACCCCGGCACGCCGAGCACGTGCGTGCTGCCGGTGCGCGTCGGCCACGGCAGCGCCGCGCGGTCGAGCTTGCCGTTGGCGGTGGCGGGAAAGCCGTCCACGAACACCACCGCGGCCGGCACCATGTAGTCCGGCAGCGCGGCGGCGGCGTGCCGGCGCAGCTCCCGTACGGTCGGCCGGCAGCCGGCGGCCGGCACGACGTAGACCACCAGCGCGCGGTCGCCGTCGTGGTCCGGCCGGGCCAGCGCCACCACGTCGCGCACGCCCGCGTGCCCGCGCAGGCGGTGCTCGACCTCGGCCAACTCCACCCGGGCGCCGCGGATCTTGACCTGCCCGTCGGCCCGGCCGAGGAAGGTCAGCACCCCGTCGGGGCCGAAGCTCGCCCGGTCGCCGGTGCGGTAGAGCCGGCCGCGCGGATCGGGCCCGAGCGTGTCCGGGACGAACCGCTGCCGGGTCAGCTCCGGCTGGCCGTGGTAGCCGAGGGCGAGGACGTCGCCGCCGATGAGCAGGTCGCCCGGCACCCCGGGGGGGCAGGGCCGCAGCTCCTCGTCGACCACCCAGTACTGCGCGTTGTCGATCGGCCGCCCGTACGGGATGCTCCGCCAGGCCGGGTCGACCTCGCCGACCTCGAACCAGTTCGACCACACCGTCGCCTCCGTCGCGCCGCCGAGGCTGACGACCGTCGCGTTGGGGAAGACCGCGCGCACCTCGTCCGGCAGCGTCAACGGCGTGTAGTCGCCGCTGAGGTAGACCAGCCGCAGGTCGCCGGTGCCGTCGGTGCCCCGGTGGCCCCCGAGCAGCGGCGCGAGGTGGGCCAGCGTGGTCGGCGCCGAGTTCCAGAACGTCACCGGCTCGCGCAGCAGCACGTCGCGCAGCAGCTCCGGGTCGCGCCGCTGCGCGTCGTCGGCGAGGTACACGCCCGCCCCGTACGCGGGCAGCCCGAGCAGGTCGAAGACGGACAGGTCGAAGCCGAGCGAGGTGACCGACAGGCCCAGGTCGTGCGGGCCGAAGCCGTGCGTCCGGCGGCACCAGGCGAAGAGGTTGTGCAGCGGGCGGTGCGTCACGGCGACGCCGTTGGGCCGGCCGGTGCTGCCGGAGGTGAAGACCACGTAGGCGGTGGAGTCCGCGCCGGTGCCGGGCTCCGGGGTGTGCTCCTCGCGGGGGTCCGCGACCGGGGCGTCGGCGGCCACCGGGCGCACCCCCGACGGCACCCGCCAACCGTCCCCGCCCTCGGCGACGACGAGCAGCCGCACACCCGCCTCGGCCAGGAGGGTGTGCGCGCGCTCGGCGGGCAGCGTCGGCTCGACCGGCACATAACAGCCGCCCGCCTTGAGCACCCCGTACACCGCGACGGCCAGCAGCGGGCCGCGCGGCACCCGGATACCCACCGGTGTCTCGGGGCCGACCCCGTGGTCGCGCAGCGCCCACGCCAGCCGGTTGGCGCGCCGGTCCAGCTCGGCGAAGGTCAGCGCGCCGCCGGCCCAGCGCACCGCCACGGCGTCCGGGCGGCGCCGGGCCTGCGCCTCGAACAGCCGGTGCACCGGGCCGTCCGCCGGGTACGCGCGGGCGGTGCGGTTCCACGCCCGCTGCCGTGCCGCCGCGTCGGCTGTCGCCGGGGCCGGCGACCGGCCGCCGGCCGGGGCGGTCACCGGTCGCCGTCCAGCACGGCGCTGATCACGTCGGTCAGGTGCACCAGCAGCGGCGGCTTCATGATCCCGATGTGGTCCCCCGGCACCCGGTGCAGCTCGATGCCGCCGCCGACCAGCTCCTCCCAGCGGGCGAGGTAGTCGGCGAACGTCTGGCCCGAGGAGACCACGTGCTGGCCGTTGGCGAGCGCGTCGCTGGCGATGAGGTGCAACTTGCCGGCGTAGCGGGGGTTCGGGTACTCGATGAGCGCCTGCAACGACTCGCGCCAGACCCGCACCATCCGCGGCCAGGCGGTGCCGACGCCGCGCTCGGGCAGCGCCATGCCCTCCTTCTCGTCGATGTCGTTCGCGACCCGCTCGTAGAGGTCCATGATCTCGGCCCGGCGCTCGGGGGTGTCCGCCTCCGGCCCGCCCCGGTCGATCTCCAGGACCAGCTTCTCCAGCCGGCGCACGAAGCCCATCTGCTCGTAGAACTTCGGCCGGGTCTGCGCGTCGAGCACCGGGTCGAGCAGCATGAAGGTGACGTCCTCGCCGGCGTCCAGCAGCAGGGTGGCGAGCTCCGCCGCGATGGTGCTGCCGCCGCACCAGCTGAACAGCCGGTACGGCCCGTGCGGCTGCGCGGCCCGCAGCTCGTCGAGGTGCCGGCGGGCCATCTCGGCGGCGGTGGGGATCGTCGCGTGGTCGCCGTGCGGCTTCGGCCACTCGAACGCGGCCAGGGGCAGCTCCGGGTCCAGGTACGGCAGGAAGCGCTGGAACCAGTGGGCGCTGCCGCCGCCGGGGTGGATGCAGAACAGCGGCGGGGCGCTGCCACGGCGAAGCCAGAGCATCGCCCGGTTGCGGCTGCCGGGCTCGGCCGGCGCCTCCGGGCCGCCGACCGCCCCGTCGGAGATCGCTGCGGCCAGCCGCGCGACGGTCTGGTGCTCCAGGAAGGCCCGGAACGTCAGCTCCACGCCGTGCGACTCCCGCACCAGCGAGATGATCCGCATCATCGCCATCGAGTGGCCGCCGAGGTCGAAGAAGTCCTCGTCGATGCCGACCCGGTCCAGCCGCAGCACCTGCGCCCAGGCGTCGGCGACGGCCTGCTCCAGCGGGGTGCGGGGCGCCACCGGCGCGCTCCGCTCGGCGGGCTTCGGCTCGGCCGCGACCAGCGCGGCGCGGTCGACCTTGCCGGAGGCGGTCACCGGGAACTCCCCCACCACGTGGCAGCGGGTCGGCACCAGGTGCGCCGGCAGCCGGCGGCGTACGTGCTCGCGCAGTTCGGCCGCGGACGGGGTCGCCCCGCAGCTGCCGGCGGTGGGTCGGACGAACGCCACAAGCGTCGCCTCGTCCGTGCCCGCCGCGGCGACCGCGACGGCCGCGGCGGCCACCGCCGGGTGCGCCTCCAGCGCGTGCTCGACCTCGCCCAGTTCGATGCGGAAGCCGCGGACGCTGACCTGCTGGTCGCCGCGGCCGTGGAAGCGCAGCGTGCCGTCGGCCGCGCGGGAGACCACGTCGCCGGTGCGGTACATCCGGGTGCCGGCCGGCCCGAACGGGTCGGGGACGAACCGCTCGGCGGTCAGCCCCGCCCGGCCGAGGTAGCCACGGGCCAGGCCCGCGCCGGCGACGTGCAGCTCGCCGCGTACCCCAGCGGGCAGCGGTCGACCGTCGGCGTCCAGGACGTAGCACCGCACGTTCGCCAGCGGGGTCCCGATCGACGGCATCCGCTCCGGCGAGCCGGCGGCGACCGGCGCGTACGTGGCGGCGACGCACGCCTCGGTGGGGCCGTACAGGTTGACGAAGGCGGCGTGCCGCGCCCACCGGTCGGCCTGCCCGGCGGGGCACGCCTCGCCGCCGACCAGGGTGACCCGCAGGCGCGGGAAGTCCGCCGGGTCCAGCCGGCTGAGCATCGACGGCGGCAGGAACAGGTGGGTCAGCGTGGCCGCCTCGCCGCGCAGGTCGCCCGGGTCGCGGTCGGGCGCGGGCAGCACCAGTTCGGCGCCGGCGGTGAGCGCGGCGACCAGCTCGGACACCGACGCGTCGAAGCCGACCGGGAAGAACTGCAGCATCCGGTCGCCCGGCCGCAGGTCGAAGACCTCCTGCTGCGCGTGGCGGAGGTTGCGCAGCGCCCGGTGCGACACGGCCACCCCCTTGGGCCGCCCGGTGGAGCCGGAGGTGTAGATGACGTACGCGAGGTCGTCCGGCGCCACCGTCACCTCCGGCGCGGTGACCGGCATGTCGAGCTGGGCGGACTCGTCGGTCACGTCGACCGTCGGCACGGCCGCCGCCCCGGGGCGGGCGAGGCCGGCCGGTGGCCGCCCGGCGGTGAGCACCGCCGTGGCCGCCGTGTCGTCGAGCATGAACCGCAGCCGCTCGACCGGGTACGCCGGATCCAGCGGCAGGAACGCGCCCCCCGCCTTCAGCACGGCCAGTACGCAGACGGCCAGGTCGGGCGTCCGGGGCAGGCAGACGCCGACGACCGAGCCCGGACCGACGCCGAGGGTACGCAGCCGGTGCGCCAGCCGGTTCGCGCGCAGCTCCAGCTCGGCGTAGTAGACCTTGACGAGGCCCTGGCGCACCGCGACGGCGGTCGGCGCGGCGAGGGCCTGCCGCTCGACGAGCCGGTGCACCGGCTCGTCGCTGCCGAAGGCCCGCTCGGTGCGGTTCGGCGCGACGAGCACCCGGTCGAGGTCGGCCGGCGCCAGCGTCACCGTCCGCGGCGACCCCGCCGCGGCCGGCACCGCATCCCGGCGGGCGCCCCGGCCGGCACCGGAACCGGGAACGGCGCCGGAACCGGGGGCGACGCCGGCCGCCATCGCGGCCAGCACCCGCTGGTAGGTCCGGCCGACCAGCTCCAGGTGGGGCCGGTCGATCCGGCTCGGCCGGCCCAGCAGGCGCAGGTAACCCGGGAACGACACCGCCGAGAACGGCTGCTCGCTCGGGCTGAAGTCGGACTCCAGGTCGATGCCGGAGTCCCAGTCGAGCACGTGGAAGTCCAGGTACGTGAAGCTGACGTCGACCAGCGCCGAGGCGTGCCGGCCGTCGCGCCGCATCGCGGCCATCGGGTAGCGGCGGTGCGGCCAGAGCCGCGTCTCCCGGTCGAAGACCGCCCGCACCAGCTCCGGCCAGCTCCCGACGGTCAGGTCGGCGGGGAACGGCATCGTGTTCAGGTACATGCCGATCACCTCGTCGCCGCGCAGCCGCTCCGGCCGGCCGTTGCCGACCAGGCCGGTGAAGAAGCGCTGCCGCCCGGTGAGCACGCCCCAGGCCGCGAGGTGGGCGGCGTGCAGCACGCTCTTCAGCGACGCGCCCGCGTCGGCCGCGAGCCGGCGCAGCGCCGGCTCCAGGTCGGCGTACCCGACGACGACCGAGTCCGGCGCGTCGTCGCCCGGCCCGTCCGTCCCGGCGCCCCACTCGGTGGGGATCTCCAGCTTGTCGTCGGCGGTGATGGTGGCGGTCCAGAAGTCGCGGTCCCCGGTCGAGCGCAGCGACTCCTGTTCGGCGGCGACGAAGTCGGCGAACCGGACGGCGGGCAGCGGGGCCGGCCGGGGCACGCCGCCCCGGCGCAGCGTCCGGTAGTGCGCGAGCAACTCGGCGATCACCGAGGTGTGGCTCCAGCCGTCGAGGATCGCGTGGCACTCGACGTGGGTGAGCCAGAACTCGCGCTCGCCGGTGCGGTGCACGGTGTAGCGCAGCAGCGGCGGCACGGCCAGGTCGAACGGCGCGGCGCGCTGGGCGAGCAGGAACTCGTCGAGGACCTGGCGCTGCGCGGCCGGCGGCAGGTCCCGCAGGTCGTCCAGGTCCACCGGCAGCTCGGCGGTGCGGTGCACCAGCTGCAGCGGCCGCGTGTAGCCGGCGAGCGCGAAGGAGGTACGCAGGATCTCGTGCCGGCGTACCAGCAGCGCCGCCGCCGCGCGCAGGTCGGCCAGGTCGAACGGCGTCTCGTCCTCGATCCGGTAACAGCTCACGTTCACGTAGACCGGCCGCTGCGCGGCCAGCATCTCGTAGACCATTCCCGCCTGCGTCTCGCCCATCGGGTACGCGTCGATGAGGCCCGGCGGCAGCAGCGCGCGGTCGGCGTCGGAGAGCAGTGCGAACGGCGCCACGACCGGCGGCTCGACGGCGCACCCGGACGCGTCGGCCGGGCCGTCCGGCGCCCGCGTGCCGACCAGGTCGGCCAGCTCGGCGACCGTGGCGTGCCGGAACAGGTCGTGCACCGACAGCGGCAGGCCGGCCGCCCGCAGCGCCCCGACGGCGCGGATCGCCCGGATCGAGTCGCCGCCGTGCGCGAAGAAGCCGTCGTCGCGGCCCACCGAGTCGACGCCCAGCGCGTCGGCCACGGCCTGCGCGATCGTCCGCTCCAGCGCGGTCCGGGGTGGGGCCCCGGCCGGCGCGTCGTCGGGGGGCGGCGCGGGCAGCGCCCGGTGGTCGACCTTGCCGGCGGTGGTCAGCGGCAGCGCGTCGAGCACCAGCCACCGCGCGGGCACCAGGTGCCGGGGCAGCCGGGCCCGGGCGTACGCCGCGACCCCGTCCCGGTCGAGCGCCGGACCGGCCGCGTCGCGCGCGCCGACGAGGTACGCGACGAGCCGGTCGTCGCGCACGGCGACCACGGCGGCGGCCACGTCCGGATGCGTGCCGAGCACCGCCTCCACCTCGCCCGGCTCGACGCGCTGGCCGTGCAGCTTCACCTGCCGGTCCAGCCGGCCCAGGTACTCGATCGTCCCGTCGGCGCGGTGCCGGACCAGGTCGCCGGTGCGGTAGAGCCGGCCGCCGGGCGCGGTGCCGAACGGGTCCGGCACGAACCGGTCGGCCGTGTGCCCGGGGCGGCCGAGGTAGCCGCGGGCGAGCTGCACGCCGGCCAGCACCAGTTCGCCGGGCACGCCGGCCGGCAGCAGCCGCAGGTCCGGGTCGACCACGTAGGCGCGGGTGTTGGCGACCGGCCGGCCGATCGTGACCGGCTCCCCCGGCAGGCATCGCGCCGCCGTCACGTCGATCGTCGCCTCGGTGGGGCCGTACAGGTTGTGCAGCTCGCAGCCGAACCGCTCGTGCACGGCCGCCGCCAGCTCGGCCGTCAGCGGCTCGCCGCTGGCGAAGATCCGGCGCAGCGACGGCAGCGCGCCGGTCGGCGTGTCGAGGAAGGCGCGCAGCATCGACGGGACGAAGTGCAGCGTGGTGACGCCGTGCTCGGCGATCGTCGCGGCCAGGTACGCCGGGTCCCGGTGCCCGCCCGGACGGGCGACGACCAGCGTCGCGCCGGTGACCAACGGCCAGAACAGCTCCCAGACCGAGACGTCGAAGCCGTACGGCGTCTTGTGCAGCACCCGGTCGGTGGCGTCGAGCGGGTACGCGCGCCCCATCCAGGCGAGCCGGTTCGCCAGCGCGCGGTGGGTGACGACGACGCCCTTGGGCCGGCCGCTCGAGCCGGAGGTGTGCAGCACGTACGCCGGGTGGTCCGGGTCAAGGTCGTCGCCGAGCGGCCCGCCCGGCGCGGCGGTGCCCGCGTCGGGCCGGACCAGCGTGCGCGCGGCGGTGCCGACGGCGGGCCGGTCGGTCACCACCACCCGTACCGAGGCGTCGGTGAGCAGCTCTTCCAGCCGCCGCGGCGGACTCTCGGTGTCCAGCGGCAGGTACGCGCCGCCGGCGGTGAGCACGGCAAGCAGCGCGGTCACCAGCTCCGCGCCGCGCTCCAGGCACACCCCGACCACCGACTCGGGACCGACACCCGCCGCGCGCAGCCGCGCCGCCAGCGCGGTGACGCGGGCGTCGAGTTCGGCGTACGACAGGGTGTGCCCCGCCGCCCGCACGGCCACCGCGTCCGGCGTCGCGGCCACCTGGGCCCGGAACAGCGCGGGCACCGTGCCGGCCGGCACCTCGGTGGCGGTGTCGTTCCAGTCGCCGAGCAACTGCTCGCGCTCGGCCGGCGGGATCAGGTCGACCTCGGACAGCGGAGTGTCCGGGGCCGCCGCCACGCCGGCCAGCACCTGCCCGACCTGCGCGGCGAAGCGCTCGATCGTGGCCCGGTCGAACAGGCCGGTGGCGTAGACCAGGGCGCCGGCGAGCGAGCCGTCCGGCTCCGGGGAGACCGACATGGTCAGGTCGAACCTGGCGTCGGCGAACGGGATCGGCACCGGCAGGACGTCCAACCCGGGCACTCCGAAGGCGTCCGGCCCGGCCTCCTGCCAGACGAACATCGTCGAGAACAGTGCCGTGCGCGCGGGGTCGCGGTCCGGCGCCAGCTCCTCGACCAACTGCTCGAACGGCAGCTCCTGGTGGGCGAAGGCGTCCAGCGCGGTGCGGCGGACCCGCTCGACCAGCTCGCCGAACGTGGGGTCGCCGGCCAGGTCGGCGCGGACCACGACGGTGTCCACCAGGAGCCCGACGACGTCCTGCACGTCGTCGTGCCCGCGCCCGGCGACGGGCGTGCCGACCGTGACGTCGCTGGTGCCGCCCCACCGGCCGAGGACGACCGCGTACGCCGCCAGCAGGAGCATGAACGGCGTGGCCCGGTGCCGGCGGGCCAACCCGCCCAGCGCCCCGGCCACCCCGGCGGGCACGGTGAACGGCACGACGTCGCCGGCGGTGTCCCGTACCGCCGGGCGGGGGCGGTCGGCCGGCAGCTCCACGGGCGTGGCGCCGGCGAGCTGGCGGCGCCAGTACGGCAGCTGGGCCTCCCGCAGCGCGGCCTCGCGCAGTCGCTGCCAGACCGCCACGTCGGCGTACCGCACCGGCGGCGGGGGCAGGGCGGCGGGGCGGCCGTCGAGCGCGGCGGTGTAGCGGTGCCGCAGCTCCTGCAGCAGCAGGCCCTCCGACCAGTGGTCCACGGCGATGTGGTGGGTGGTGAGCAGCAGCAGGTGCTGGTCGGGTTCCCGGCGCACGAGCAGCGCGTGCAGGATCGGCCCGGCGGCCAGGTCGATCGGCTCGCGGTCGACCGAGACGAGCCGGTTCAGCAGGGCGCACTGCGTATCGCTGTCCAGGTGGGTGAGATCGCGGACCGGCAGCGGCACCGGGGCGGGCGGGTCGACCACCTGCACCGGTTCGCCGTCGGGGCCGACCGGGTAGCGGGTACGCAGCACCTCGTGCCGGGCCACCAGCCCGTCGAGGGCGACGCGGAGCGCGGCGACGTCCAGCCGGCCACCCGGGCGGTCGGTCAGGTGCAGCGCGATCTGCACCAGGTACTCGACGCCGCCGGGGCGCAGCCGGTCCAGGATCCACAGCCGGCGCTGGGCGTACGACAGCGGTGGCGGCTGCGCCCCGCAGGCCCGGGGGATGCCCGGCTCGGGCAGCGGGTCGAGGCCGCGCAGCCGGCGGGCGAGCAGCTGCTCGTGCGGGGTGGGCGGCTGTTCGATCGGGGTGGGCGGGTTCGCGGTCTCGGTCATCGGGTTCCTTCCCGGGCGGCGCGGGACAGCAGGTCCCGCGCCTGGCTCTCGGAGAGTCGGCTGACGTCGGCGCGGACCGCGGCGGTGACCGCGGCCGCGAGAGCGGCCACCGAGGTGGCCTCGAACAGGACCTGCAGGGGAAGCTCGACGGCGAACGTCTGCCGCAGCGCGGTACGCACCCGGGCGACCAGCAGCGAGTGGCCGCCGAGGTCGAAGAAGTCGTCGTCGGTGGCGATGTCGTCGACGCCGAGCAGCCGCGCCCAGATCCCGGCGACGGCCTGCTCGACCGGGTCGGTCGGCGCCCCGGCGGCGGGCGCCCGCGCGACGGCCGGGTGCGCTGGCGCGGCCGGTGCGCCGGGTGCCGGGGCCGGTGGGAGCGCGCGGGCCTCCGGCTCGCCGGCCAGCCGCTCCAGCAGCGTGACGTAGTCCTCGGCGAGCCGCCGCATCGTCGCGCGGTCGAACAGGCCACCGGCGTACTCCAGGACGCAGTGCAGGTCGCCGGCCGCGTCCCGGCACACGGTGAACACCAGATCGAACTTGGCGTCGGTGGCGGTCATGGGCAGCGGCTCCACCGTGGCGCCGCCGAGCATGCCGGGCGTCTCCCCCGTGTGCAGGACCTGGAACATGATCTCGAAGAGCGGGTTGCGGGCGGCGTCCCGGCGGGGCCGGATCGCCGCCACGACCTCCTCGAACGGGACGTCGTTGTGGGTGAGCGCGGCCAGCACGGTCGCCCGCACCCGCTCCAGCACCCGCGCGAACGACGGCCCGCCCGCCAGGTCGGTCCGCAGCACCAGGGTGTTGACGAAGAAGCCGACCAGGTCTTCGCTCTCCGGCGCGTCCCGCCCCGCGGCGGGCATGCCGACCGCGATGTCCGTGCGGCCGGTCCGGTGCGCCAGCAGCACCTGGAAGGCGGCCAGCAGCGTCATGAAAGCGCCCGTCCCGTACCGCTCGCCGACGACGCCGACCAGCCGTGCGACGTGCTCCGGCACGTCCAGGGTGAGCATGTCGCCGCGGCGGTCCCGGCGGGCGCCGCGCGGGCGGTCGGTGGGCAGCAGGACCGGTTCGAGCCCGGCGAGCTGGTCGCGCCAGTAGTCGACGCCGGCCGTCCCGGCGGCCTCGCGCCGGGCCCGCTGCCACGAGGCGACGTCGGCGTACTGCACCGTCGGCGGTGCCGGCGGGCGCCGGCCGGTCAGCACCGTGCGGTACGCGTCGTCGAGGTCACGCAGCAGCACGTCGCACGACCACGCGTCGGCCGCGATGTGGTGCAGGGTGAGGCCGACCAGGTGCTCCGTCGGCGCGAGCCGGGCCACCACCACCCGCAGCGGGTGCTCCCGGCGCAGGTCGAACGGCCGGTTGCCGGTCGCGTCGAGCAGCGCCGTCGCCCGGGCCCCGGCGTCCGGTGCGCCGGCGAGGTCGACGACCGTGACGTCGACCGGGCCGGGCGGGTCGACCACCTGCACCGGCCCGCCGTCGTCGTCGCCGTACCGGGTGCGCAGCACCTCGTGCCGGCGGACAACCTCGGTCACCGCGCGGGCGAACACCTCGGGATCCCACGGCCCGCGCAGGCGCCACCGCAGCCAGACCAGGTACTCCGTGCCGTCGCCGCGCAGCCCGTCGAGGAACCACAGGCGCTCCTGCCCGGGCGACAGCCGCAGCGGGCCGCCGCGCGGCACCGGCCGGATCCGGTCCCCGGTACCGCGCGGCGGGGCGTTCGTCTGGGTGGGCATCGGCGTCTCCCCCTTCACCGGCGGTCAGCATCGGATCGAGACTCGTGGACGCCGGCTGGCCGGTACCAGAGACGGACCGGCAACGCCTGTGCCGGTCCTTCTCTGTCCCGCCGCCCGCCGTGCTCGGCACAGTGGCACCGGGTCGGCGGACCGGGACACCGGCCCGGCGGCCCGCGACGCGACACCCACGACGGCCCCTGCGACCGAAGGGCGGCGACATGCCCGCAACGATGGCGGTACGGACCATGGCGTCCTTCCTGCCGCACCGGTCGGTGGCGGTGGCGGAGCTGCCGGAGCTGGCGTACCTCGGGCCGGGCGAGCGGGAACTCTGCGCCGGCCTCGGCATCGACCGCGTCCGCGCCGACCCGGGGCTGGACGCGTTCGACCTGGCCGCGGGAGCCGCCAGCCGGGCCCTGGCCGCCGCCGGGCTGGCCCCGGAGCGGGTCGGCGCGCTGGTCGTGGTGGAGTCCCGCGCGCCGGCCACACTGGTCAGCTCCGCCGAGACCCGGCTCCAGGCGCACCTCGGCGCCGACCGGGCGCTGACGTTCTCCGTCGGCGGGCTGGGCTGCGTGTCGGTCACGCCGGCGCTGCTGGTGGCGCGCGGCCTGCTGGCCGCCGACCCGGACCTGTCCGACGTCCTCGTCGTGCACGGCAGTACGCCGGCCACGCCACGACGCTACCGGCATCCGGTCACCGTCAGCGGCGACGGCGGGATGGCTGCGGTCGTCTCGCGCGACGGGCCGCTGCGGGTGCTCGACGTGCTGCAGGAGACCGACGGCCGCTACTGGGACCTGTTCCGGGTGGACTTCCGGGACCGCCCGTCGGCCCGCTGGACGGAGCAGTGCCGCGACCCTCGGGAGTACTCCTTCCAGCTGGCGCTGGAGAGCCGCAACCGGCTGCGCGAGATGTACCGGCGCCTGCTGGAACGCAACGGGCTTGCGCCGGCGGACATCGCCCGGCACGTGAGCCACAACCTCTCCACGGGCGCGTTCCGCTTCGTCGAGGAGACGCTCGGCGTGAGCGTCGCCTCGGCCTGCCACGACAACCTGCGCGAGCTGGGCCACCTCGGCCCGAACGACGTGCTGCTGAACCTGGCGACCGAGATCGGGGCGGGGCGGCTGCGGGGCGGCCAGCGGGCCGTACTGGTCAACTCCAGCCCCGTGGCCGCCTGGAGCCTGGTGCTTGTCGAGTTCGACGGCGAGCCGGTGTCCCCGGAGACGGTGGACTGAGATGGGAGTGGGGATGGACGCACCCGACCGGGCCACGGTGGCGCGGGAGCTGCACGACTTCATCGCCCCGGCGTTGTCCGGGCCGATCGGCCCCGACGAGGACTACTTCGCGCTCGGCCTGCTCAACTCGCTGTTCGCGATCGAGCTGGTGGTCTTCGTGGAGCAGCGCTTCGACCTGGAGGTCGAGGTGGCCGACCTCGACCTCGGCCACTTCCGCACGATCTCCCGGCTGACCGACTTCGTGCTCGCGAAGCTGGCCGGCCGGGCCGGGCTGGCGGCGTGACCGCCACGTCCGCCCCGTCGGCGCTCGACGGCCTCGGCGCGGACCTCGCGGCGGCGGCGTGCGGCCAGGCGGCCCGCTGGGACCGCGACGGCGCGCTGCCCGTCGCGGTACGCGGGGCCGCGGCGAAGGCCGGGCTGCTCACCGCGGACCTGCCGGTCGGCTACGGGGGTCTCGGCGCCAGCCCGGCGCAGGTCGGCGAGCTGTGCGCCCGGCTCGGCGGCGTGTGCGGCGCGCTGCGGGCGCTGGTCACCGTGCAGGCCATGGTCGCGGCGGCCGTGCTGCGCTGGGGCACCGCCGAGCAGCGGACGCGCTGGCTGCCCGCGTTCGCCCGGGGCGAGCTGCTCGCCGGCTTCGCCGCCACCGAGGCCGGCGCGGGCAGCGACCTGGCCGCCGTCGACACCCGCGTCCGCGCCGTCGTCGACGGCCGGGAGCCCACCCTGGAGCTGACCGGCGTCAAGCGCTGGGTGAGCTTCGGGCAGGTCGCCGACGTGGTGCTGGTGCTCGGCGTGCTGGACGGCCGGCACACCGCCGTGCTGGTCGAGACCGACCGGGCCGGCGTCACCCGGCAGCCGGTCGAGGGCCAGCTCGGCCTGCGCGCCGCCCAACTGGCCCACATCCGGCTCGACGGCGTCCGGGTCCCCGCGACGAACCGCGTCGCGCCGCCCGGCTTCGGCCTGTCGCACGTCGCGGCCACCGCACTGGACCACGGGCGGTTCACGGTCGGCTGGGGCTGCGTCGGGATGGCCGAGGCGTGCCTGCGCGACATGGCCGAACACGTACTCACCCGCCGGCAGGGCGGCACCCTGCTCGCCGAGCACCAGACCGTACGCGCGCTGCTGGGTCGGGCCGCCGTGGAGACCGCCGCCGCGCGGGAACTCGCCGCCCGGGCAGCCCGGTGGCGGGCCGCCGGTGCCCCCGACGCGATCGCCGGCACGGTCGCGGCGAAGTACGCGGCGGCCCGCACCGCCGCCTCGGTCGCCGGCACGGCCGTGCAGGTGCTCGGCGCGGCCGGCTGCGCCCCGGAGAGCCGGGCCGGCCGGTTCTACCGGGACGCCAAGGTCATGGAGATCATCGAGGGCTCCGCCCAGGTGGCCGAGCTGCACGTCGCCGACCATCTGCTGCGGCGGACCCGTGCGACGGGATCAGGAGGACGACGGTGACCACGCTGGTGAAGTGCCTGGTCTGGGATCTCGACGACACGCTGTGGGACGGCGTCGTGCTGGAGGGCGACGACCCGGTGCCGTTCCCCGGCGCGGTACGCACGCTGCGCGCCCTGGACCGGCGTGGCGTCCTGCACGCCGTGGCCAGCCGGGGCGAGCGCGCCCCCGCCGCCGCCCACCTCGCCGCGCACGGCCTGCTCGACCTGTTCACCCGGGTCGAGGTGGGCTGGGGCGCCAAGTCCGAGGCGGTCGCCCGGATCGCCGCCGACCTGGGCATCGGCCTGGACGCGGTCGCGTTCGTCGACAACGACCCGGTGGAGCGCGCCGAGGTCGCCACCGCGCTGCCGGCCGTACGCTGCCACCCGGCCGACGCCGTCGCCGACCTGCCGGCCCGACCCGAGTTCACCTCCGGGCCCGGCACCGAGGAGTCGCGGCGGCGCCGCCAGCTCTACCGGGTCGACGACCGGCGCCGGGCCGCCGAGGCCGCGCACGCCGGGCCGCCCGCGGAGTTCCTCGCCTCGCTCGGGCTGGTGCTGCGGGTGCGCCGGGCCGGCCCGGCCGACCTCGCCCGGGCCCACGAGCTGACCGTACGCACCCATCAGCTGAACACCACAGGCGTCACGTTCAGCCCGGCGGAGCTGCGGGCGCTGTGCGCGTCGCCCCGGCACGAGGTGCTGGTGGCGCGGCTGCGCGACCGGTTCGGCTCCTACGGCACCGTCGGGCTGGCCGTCACCGAGTTGCGGCCGGCCGCGACCGTACTGCGGCTGCTGCTGATGTCGTGCCGGGTGCTGTCCCGCGGTGCGGGCGCGGCGCTGCTGGACCACCTCGTGCACACCGCCCTGGCCGCGGGCCGGCGACCGGTGGCGGAGTTCGTGCCCACCGCGGCCAACCGCCAGATGCTGGTCACCCTGCGCTTCGCCGGCTTCGCCGTCGAGGACGACGCGGGCGACAAGTGGACGCTGGCGATCGATCCGGCCCGGCCGCCGGCCGCGCGGTCGCACCCGGTGCGGGTGGTGGCGGCGTGACCGGGCAGGAGACCACCGGACCGGGCGACGCCGGGCCGGACGCGTACGCCGCGCACGGCGACGGCGTGGACGGGACCGTCGGCGTGGTCGGCGCCGGCACGATGGGGCTCGGCGTCGCCCAGTGCCTCGCCGCCGGCGGGTACGACGTGGTCGTGGTCGACCCGGCGCTCGCATCGGCGGCCGGGCTGGCGGCGGCGCGGACCCGGCTGCGCACCGAGCTGCGGCAGGCCCGGCTGCTGGGCGCACGCCACGCGGACGAGCCGGTGGCCCGGGTCGTCGAGCGGATCAGCTGGACCGACCGGACCGCCGCGCTGCACCGGGCCGGGTACGTCGTCGAGTGCGCACCGGAACGCATCCCGCTGAAGGAACGAATCTTCGCCGAGCTGGACGCGGTCTGTCCACCACAGACGGTGCTCGCCTCGGTCACCTCCGCCATCCCGATCGACCGGCTCGCCGCCTGCACCCGCCGGCCGGAGCGGGTCGTCGGGACGCACTTCATGAATCCCGCGCCGCTCAAGGACAGCGTCGAGGTGGTGCGGGCGCCACGGACCGACGCGGAGACCCTGCGGCGCACCCTCGACCTGCTCGCCACGATCGGCAAGACCGGCATCGTGGTCGCCGACGGGCCGGGCTTCGTGCTCAACCGCGTGCTGATGCTCACCGTCAACGAGGCCGCCGAGGTCCTCGGCCAGGGCACCGCCGACGCCGAGACCGTCGACCGGGTCTTCCGGGACTGCCTCGGGCACCCGATGGGCCCGCTGCGCACGGCCGACCTGATCGGCCTGGACACCGTCGTGGACACCCTCCTGGTGCTGTTCGAGTGCACCGGCGACCCCCGCTTCCGACCCGGGCGCATGCTGCGGGAAATGGTGGACGCGGGCCGGTACGGACACAAGAGCGGCAGCGGTTTCCACACGTACCCGCGGCCGTCCGCCGGCGCACCGGTCCGTCCGGCGGGGTGACCCGCCGGGGCTGACCGACGCGGTCGGCGCCCGGTGCGGCCGTCCCACGGCAGCGGGGTAGGTGTGGCGTCAGTCGTCGCGACCTCAGATCAGGTTCAGACCTCGTTCGGAAGCCCCACTCGACGGTTGGCTTCCGGCTGCTCCGCTCCCGCCGCCTGCAGCAGGGCGCTGAGCGCGAGGCGCTGCTGGTAGATCGCGACCTGAGCGGCGAACTGGACACCCGCGGCGGCTGCCCGGTCGACCTCCCGGATACCCTGCTCGACACGCTCGATGTCGGGCTCACGCATCGCGACGAAATCCCTGTGCAACAGCCGTACCGCCTGAGCCAGGTGCTCGATCGACGCAGGCAGGTGAGCCGGTATCGACTCACCCGCACGCATCGCCCGCAATGCCCACCGGACCGTCTCCCGGCTGCTGGTGTAGGCCTGGTCGAAATGTTGCGCCGCGCGCTCGTACCGCTGGACGACCGCCCTGCGCCTGCGGTGCCACGGTGACAGTCTGGCGACCTCCAGCGCCGCTCCGAGGCTTCCGTAGCCCTGCTGCTTCGGCTGTTCGGCGGCGCACAGGCGCCGATGGGTCTCCTCCAACTGCCGGTCGTTGCGCTCGGCGATGGCGGTGGCGGCAGCGCTCAGTTCGGTGGTGAAGATGTCCAGCGTCCTGCCCGCGGCTCGCTGGACCACCCGGACGGGATTCAGCGGCAGGAGCAACAGCGCCACCACGACGGCGGTCAGCCCGCCGATCAGCGCGTTCACGGTCCGCGGCACACCCAGGTGCTGGTGCAGCGGAGAGATGGTGCCGAGCAGCACCGCCGTGCTCGCGGCCTGCACGATGATGGCGCCGCTGCCGCGGAAGGCGACCGCCACGGAGATGGCGAGGGCCACTATGAATCCGGTCTGCACCGGCCCGACACCGATCAGGTTGATGATCATCTGCCCCACCAGCACCCCGAGGATGACCCCACCGATGAGTTCCGCAGTGCGCCGGACGCGGTCGCCCAGGGAGGCCGCCACGGTGCCGACGGCGGCGGCCGGCGCGAACACCGCCTGCTTGAGCTGTAGGACGTCGTGCGCGAGGAACCACGACAGCCCGGCAGCCAGACCCGCCTGGAGTGCGACGACGAGATACGTACGGAGCCGGTCGTAGACCTCGCGGGTCAGCCGCCGCACCGGCCGGCGGGAGAAGGACACCACTCACCTCCGGGCGTCGATCAGCTACTGCCATCTTCGGTGGTGGCCCCATCCGCCGCCCGACTTCTCCCGATTCCGCCGCCCCGAAGGCCAGGTAGCAGCTGGCACTCGGCCCCGCACGGCGCCTGCCGGACACCGCCTCCGGCTCCGACGAGTTCGCTCGCCGGGCCGCGGGCATGCCGGGAGCGAAGGGGCCGGGGTCAGTGCCCGATGACGCCCTGGAGGTCCACGGCGACCTGGATCGAGGTGATGGTCTTGCGCTTGTGCAGGTTCTCGACCTTCGCCTGTCCGCCCATCGACAGCAGCGGCACGAAGATGAACGACTCGTCGTACGGCAACTCCCCGTGCGCCGCGACCGCCTTCGGGAAGATGTCCCAGTTGAACGTGTCCGAGAGATGCTCGGCTCCGTCAAGACGTGTCAGCCCGAGGAACGTCTTCACGCTGCCGAGCCCGACCGTGCGACCCTCGCGATACAGAATTCCGACCAAGCTGCCTATGCTGGGTTCCCAGGTAATGAGGTCGCCCAACCCGGTCACCATGACCGGGATCGCGATCCCGTCGCCCTGGGTCTTGCCGATACAGTCGGCGACCTCGTCCTCGTACGCCTTCGGGTTGAGCACCCGCAGGAAGCCCTCGCCGAACGTCCCGTACCCGTACCGCTCCCAGACCTCGACGAGATCGTCCGGCACGCGACCCCGATACTCCTCGATCAGCTCGGGCTCCATGGGACCGTGCGGTACGAAGTCGGCAATCTCGATCATGGGCTCGAACCTACCTGAACGCCGACGTCAACCCGGCGATGCCGCCCAGCCGATGCTGGCAGCCCGGCGCGCCGAGCCGCCGGGCCGTGGCCCGACGCACCTGTTCCGAGCTGCGAGATCAGCTTGGAAAACGCACCGATCCCGTTGGCGGGTCCACCACCTTGGGAGTCGGGTTCAATAAATGGCGGTAACAATTGCATTATTACGCCATCGATAGACATTAGATGATCTCTGATAGCGTGAGGAAAGCGCCGCTCACATTTCGGACGAGATGAGGAATCATGGCTTGGACCGAGATCCCCGGCAACATGCTGACCTCCAGGGCACTGCCGCCGACCAGGTGAGTAACCTACCTGCCGCCTCCGGCGCCGTCGGCGTCGTGGTGCCTCACGAAACCGTCGACCCGGCTGGCGACGGCCGGCTCGGCGAGTAGACGGGGCCGGGGCAGCTCGGTTCGTACGGTGGTGCCAGGAAGCCACGCGACCTCGTCGGGCGTGGCCACGGACAGAATCGTCAGCACCGCACCGGGCGGCGGGAGGGCGTCCCGGGTCGCGAGATCCGCTGCCTCACCCGCCGCGACCAGGAGATAGCTCAGGTGCCGCTCGATCCGTGCGATGAGCTTCCGGACCGGCGTCTCGGTCAGCCGGAGGTGGGCCGCGACCCGCCAGGCGGTCTCGGCATAGTGCGTGACGAGCGCTCGCGCGAGCCGGGTCGGATCCTCCTGGTCCGGCACCGCGGCGCGGAGCGATTCGCGGACGGCCGGGTCCCGAACCGGGTCCAGCAGCCGCTCGACGGCGACGTCGTGCGCCTCGATGAGGACGTCACGGGTCGGCCACGACGGGTCCAGTAGAACCAACGCGGGCCCACCAGCGCCATCGGCCAACTCGATGGCCAGCCGGGTCGCCATCGCGGAGCCGGCACAGTAACCGAGCACCGCGGAGACCGGCTGGCCGTACGACCGGATGCCGTCCACCCAGGACTCCAGCTGGCGCCGCCGCATGCCCTCCCAGTCGCCGTCGATCTCGACGGTCGTCTGCGGCACCAGCACAGTGTGCTCGATCGACAGGTGCGGCAGCAGGTCCGGGAAGCCAGCCTCCTCGCGCACTCCCCCGAAGTCGACGGCCACGACGACGCCGCGCCGACCGTCGCGCAGGGTGGCGACGGACACGGATTGTGTCTGCACAGGTTCCCTCCGTTGCCCGCTCACCTGATCCCGGACATAGACGTGAATCACGTGAGATGAATGATGGTCATCATAGCCGTCCGGCGCTTCCGCAGGCCTGTGTCGCTGGCTAGCATCTGGAAACCCATTCACCATGGCGGGGAGGACTGGCCCATGGACGACGACTCGATCCAGACGATTCTGCTGGTCACGGCGCAGTCGGTGTTCGACATGAAGTCGCTCACCCCGGAGGACGACCTGTTCGCGCTGGGCGTGACGTCGGTCGACGCCGTCCGGCTGGTGTCCGCTCTCGAGGCCGACCACGGACTCGTACTGGACATGGAGGTCGTGTTCGAGAGCGAGAACCTCGCCGAGATGGCCGGCAAGATCGTCCCCGTGGAATGACAGGGCGCGACTGGCTGTCGGCCGTCACCTCCGGTTCGTGGAGCGAGGCGTTCGGCGACCGGAGCGGACCCCGGGTCACGCTCGAACCGGAGGGCCCCCTCGCCCCCGGCGAGCTGAGGTCCCTGTTGTCGCGCGTCGGTGACGAGCTGAACGCGGTGACCTCCGACGTCTCGGGCGCGGTGATCGCCGTCGAGACCTCCGACCCGTTCGCGAACCTGGTGGTGAGCCTGTCGGCATGGAGTCTCGGCGCCATCGTGGTTCCGATCGACCCGGCCACACCGCCGCAGCGGCGCGAGCAGATGCTCAGGACGGCCGGCGCCAACGCCGTCGTCGCGGTCGACCGCGACCGGACGAACGCCGAGGCCTACCGCCCCAGCCGGCTGGCCGACACCGAGCGGCCGGACCTCGGTGACCAGCCCGGCTACGTCATGTTCACCTCCGGCAGCACCGGCGTGCCGAAGGGTGTGCACGTCCGGCTCGACAACCTCTGCACCCGGATCGCGACCTTCGCCGAGTATCTCGAATTCACCGAGCGGGACTCGATCCCGAGCCTGAGTTCTCCCAGCTTCGACATCAGCTGGGTCGAGACGCTGGTGCCCCTGCTGGCGGGCGGTGAGGCGCGGTTTCCACGTCGGACGGCCCGCACCAACGTCGGGGCCCTGGTGCGGTGGCTCGCCGCGCAGCCACCTACCGTGATCCAGGCGACGCCCACGATGTTCGGCTTGATGGCCTCGCTCGGCTGGTCACCATCTGCGGCGACCTCGGTGTGGAGTGCCGGCGAGGCGCTGCCGGGTCGGCTGGCGAACGAACTCGCGGCCACCGCAGGTGCGGTCTGGAACCACTACGGGCCGACGGAGGCGGTGATCTACGCGACGACGTGGCGGTACACCCATACGCTCGGCGAGGGGTCAGCACCGACCGGGCAGCCCATCGCGCCGTCCACGTACCGCATCGAACGGGACGAGCACGGCGACGGCGAGCTGCTGCTCGGCGGCCTCCTGGCGGAGGGTTACGTCGGAAACCGCAGCGCCACCGACGAAGCGTTCGTCCTCCGCGACGGGGTCCGCATGTACCGGACCGGCGACGTGTTCGAGGAGGGCCCGGACGGGCTGGCGTTCCTCGGTCGTCGCGACTCCCAGGTCAAGGTGCGCGGCGTACGGATCGAGCTGGGTGATGTCGAGGCGGCTCTGCGGCGCGTGACCGGAAGTCACCAGGTCGCGGCGGTCGCCGTGCCCGACCGGGCCGGTACGGTCAACCTGGTGGCCGTACTGGCTGGCGACCACCACGATCCTGACGACCTCCGGCGCCGGATCGCCGACGAGCTGCCACCGCTGTACCGGCCGAGCCGGTACGTGGTGCTGGGCGAGGATCTGCCGCGGACGGTCTCGGGCAAACTCGACCGGGCAACGGTGGTGCGGCTGCTCCGCGACGGCGCGGCCACGGCTGGCGATCCCCGGTAGCTCCGCCGGGGCGTGGCTAGCCCCGGTAGTCGACGAACCACATGGGTTCGGCCTCACACCCGCGTACCAGCTTGGGTTGTTCGTGGGCGAGACCGAGGTCCAGGCGCCGGAGCCCGGCGGAGATCGCGACACGTAGCGGGGCCAGGTACGCCGCGAAGTGGTAGACCGACCGCCGCTGCGGGGCGCCCCCGTCGAGCCCCACGGTGTGGGCGTCGAGCGTGCGGCCCCATCGGCGGCACACCGTGTACGCCAGCGCCCGACCGCCGGCCGAACTTCGGATCAGGAAGTGACGGCCGGGCCGCCTCAGGTAGTTCTTCACCCGCCACTGGGCGATCCGCACGTGCTCGTCCAGCCCGTTACGCCGGGCCACGTCGGCCACCAGCGGAGCCGCCGCCCTGAGATGCTCGTCGGCGAGCGGCACCACGTCGTAGGTCAGGCCGAGCAGTTCGGCGTCGCGCTGGTCCCGTCGCCAGGTCTGGCGACACTTTCGCTCCTGGGCGTCGATGAACTGGTCGACATCGCCGGCAGCGCCGATCGGCAGGGAACACCACGACGCCTGAGCACGGGTGCGGACACCTCCGGCAGCCGCTACGAAAGCCTCCAGATCCGCCGCGCCGACGAACGGCGACACGGCCGCCACGCCGTCCCGGCGTGCTCCGTCCAGGGCCCGCCGTACCAAATCGGTGATCAGCCCCCGCCGGTCCGGCTCGGCCACCGGCGAGGCCCAGACTCCGGCACGGAACTGACCCAACCCACCACCGATGAGCCGCACCGCTCCGCGATGGTCACCGATTCCGAGTTGGTCGCGGTACTCGGACGTGAACGACGCGACGTCGGCGACGTCGACCACCGACAGGCGGGCACTGGCGGTCTCGCGGTGCAGCGAAAGCTCGGCGTGACTGAGCCGGCGGTCGAGTGCGCAGTACGCCGCCTCGTCCGCCATCACGAACTCGCCGACCCCGACCACGGGATCGTCTACATCGATCGACCAGTCCGCTCGCCCGGGCGTCCGCATGAGCGGGATGGTACTTCGCCGCCAGGCCGCGTGATGATCGCCAGAGCCATGCGGCAGCGTGACAGGTCACCCGGCCCACGAAGAAAGGTACGACCGTGACAGGACCACTGACACCTACGTCGATCGTGGTTGACCTGCGTCGGCGGAGTCCTGGTTGTGCGTAACCCGAACCACCGCATCCTGCGCCATGCCCGCCTGGATCAGGTCCTACCGATCGTCGACGGCCGTGTCGCCCCCGAGGCATCAGGCTCGGGGGCGACACGGTGCCCGGTCCGGCGGCGGCCGCTCTCCGCGGCCGGCGCGTCGACGGTCAGCCGCAGGACGCGTCCCGGCAGGTCACCTCGATCTCGTAGAGCCGCGCCTGCCGGTCCCGGCTGCCGAGCACGTCGAGGCGGACGGCGGTCGCACGGACCGGCGTGACGGTGTGTGTGGTGACCTGGGTCGCGTTTCCGGTCACTTCGGTGAGCAGCTGCCAGGCACCGTCGACGAGACCGGAGATCCGGTACGCGGTCAACTCGTACCCGCCGTACTGGTACAGCCGCACGGTGTCGACCAGTTCCGTGTCGGCGAAGTCGACGCGTAGCCAGTGGCTGTCACCCGGGTCGGTGATCCAGCGGCTACCGGCGCTGACCCGGTTGCCGTCGATCACGTGCGCCGGGGCGTACTGCCGCCACCAGCCGGACGCGGTGGCGGTGGCACCCTCGGACGACAGCGCCACGTTGCGCCACACCGCTCCGAAGGTCATGGTGGCGCTCGCGGCGAACTGCCGGGGCCCGGCCGACGACATGCCGTGCGGGACCTCGACCGTGACCGTGGCGCTCTGCTCGGCCGCGAGCTTGCGGACCCCCACGGTCAACGGCACCTCCCGCACCGCGAACGGCTCGAGCCGCACCTCGGTCGGGGTCGGCGCGACCCACCCGTCGGGGACGACGACGCTGAGCCGCGCCGTCACGGGCGCGCCGACGTCGTTCCGGAGCACCGCGGTGACCCGTTCGTCCACGTCCGAGTCCGGCCGGACCGTGGTCCGCAGCGGCAGGGCCGAGACGGTGAGCAGCGCGCCGCGGTCGGTGGGATCCGCGCTCAGGGCGAGCGTGGGGAAAGCTTCCAACTCCTGGTAACGCGACCAGGCCAGCGTCATCTGCCAGGACTCCAACCGGTGCACGGCCGCGGTGACCTCGTGCCGGCCGTCGTTGCCGGCTCGGATCGGGGTACCGGCGAACTCGTCGGCGAAGAGCTGGTCGGCCAGGGACCGGGTCCGCTGCACCGCGAGTTGGTTGGCGCCCTCGAACACCTTCGTCATGTACTGCGGATCGTCGCCGTTGTCCCGGGCGTACGCCTGGACCTGGCTGAGCACCTGGTTGCGGTAGACGTCGGTGTGGGCCAGCTCCTGCAGGGTCAGCTCGACGTGCGCGGTGGCGGCATCCAGCAGGATGCTCTGGCGGGCCTGCTGGAAGGGAATGCCCTGTGCGCGCCCCGGGAAGCCCGGTAGCCGCCCGGTCCGGCTCGCCTGCGTCAGCGCCGCGCGGACCACCGACTGGGAGATGGACAGGCCGATGTTCCAGCCGGACCAACCGGCCAGTTCCCCGAACCGGATCCTGGGGGCGAGCAACGCACGTAGCTCGCTGTCGACCTTGCCGGCCACCGCGTCGTCGCCGACCGCGACGAGCCGGCCCCGGGCCACCGCGTCGTGGATCCGGTCGGCGAAGGGTTCCAGGTTTCCGCCCCCGGCCGTGTTCGCCATCAGCAGGATGTCGGCGTCAGGGCTGTCGGAGGGGCGGGCGCCGAGGGTACGCAGGTACTCGTCGACCAGGGTGGCGTAGGGGACGTCCTGATAGGGGGCGATCCACTGGTCGCCTGGGGTACGGGACCACTCGACGTCGACCGTCGGAGCGGCACCGAGCCGTTCGGTGATGTGCTTGGCCACCAGCAGCGCGCCGAGGATGTCCGCGCCCGGATAGATCCTGACCCGGTCCTCGACGCCGAGTTTCGCCGCGAGCGCGGCCAGGGCGGCCTTCTCCAGGCGGTGCGGGCCGTGCTCGGTGGCGTCGTCCTGGCCGAGGATCAGATAGTCGATGGTGCCGTTCGCGACCCGTTCGATCATGTCGCGGTTGATCTGGTGGTCCCGGGCCCGAGCACAGCGGAAGTCGGCCTTGATCTCCTCGGGGATCTCGCTGGCGACCTGCTCGTACTCGGCCCGGTGCTCCTCCTGACCGAGGTTCTCCACCTGGTCGGACAGGATCGCCCAGCGCCGGATCGGGCCGGAGTGGACGCCCGGGTAGCTGCTGGTCGGCTCGATGGTGAGCCGCATGATCACGTCGAACGCGTAGAGGGGCTTGTCGGGGTTCTTCCGCTTCACCTCGTCCAGCACGGTGAGCCGTCGTTGGGCGTCGGCGAGGCTGGTCTGGCAGGTCCGGGAGGCGACCAGGCCGCCGTAGGCGAGCATGGGAGCCGCGACGACGGAGCCGTCCGCGTCGGCGGCGGCCGCGCGCCACCAGGCGGCGACCGCGTCGGCCTGGCCGTAGGTGAAGTACTCGCCGAGCAGGTCCTTCGGGGGCGTCAGCGCCTGGTGCCCGCCGGCCTCGGCGACCGCGACCGGGGTGTGCGCGGTGAAGGGCCGGTCATCCAGCGGTACGACGGCGAGCTTGCCCAGGTCGGCGGGCGGGCGGGCAGCCGCCGGAGCGGCCGGGAGGGCGACCGCGACGGTCAGGGTGACGGAGGCGGTGGTGATCATGCTGAGAGCGCGGGGTGTCAGTCGTCTTGTGCGATGCATCGGTTCGCTTTCGTGCGGTGGTGGTGGGAGACGAGGTCAGCGGTAGCGGACCAGACGTGCCGTCAGCGGGTGCCGGCGTAGCCGATGGCCTTGAGGATGCCGAGCCCGTTGTGGGCGACCGGGAGAGTGCCCCGGGTGCCCTTGCACAGGCGTTCGGTGGTGTCGCTGTCGCCGTCCAGGTCGTTGCTGTCCGTGCCGGGCAGGAACATCGCGGCCAACGAGCGGTCGAGCAGGGCGTAGAGCGCGTCCCGCCGGTCCGCCTGCTGCAACCGTTGGTAGCCGGCGGTGAACTTGGCCGGCACCAGTTCCTTGCGCACTTCGGCGAGGATGCCGAAGCCGACGATGTCGTAGTACTTCGCCTCGGCGTTCTCGGTCGGCGAGGTGAGGCGGAAGAAGCCGCCGAAGGACAGGTGCGGGTCGTAGTCCCACGCGTCACCCGACGGCGTCGGGCCCTGGTTGTCCGGTGGGTAGTACGGGTCCACGACGCCCGCCGTGGTGTCGTCGACGCAGTCGAGCGGGTCGTTGGCCGAGGCGGTGTGCCAGCCCGGGAGGCTCGTGTATGTGGTGTAGAGGGTCGTCACGGCGGCAGCCGCGGAGGCGGCACCGTTGAGCTGGCGTTCGTGGTCGTAAAGTCCGGCCAGCCCGTACTCGATCATGTCGGTGCCCAGGGTCCCGCCGGTGAGCTGGCCGTTGGTGTAGGTGCAGGAGCCCTTGCGGTGCCACCGGTTGTCACGGCAGTCCGCGCTGTACGCACTCTGCGCGACCACCCGGTTCTGGCTGGTGGCGGGAGAGTCGAAGTCGAAGGTGTACCAGTCCGCGCCGAGTTGGAGCCCCGTGCTGAGGAACTGCCGGGCGGTGGCGGCCGACTGGCCGTACCGGTCGTCCGGCGGTGCCACGGCCGTCTCCAGCCGCTGCATGAAGGCGATCGCCGTGAGGTTCCAGGTGGAGATCGTCGAGTAGAGGTTGCTCCAACTGGAGATCTGGTCCACGTAGCCGCCCGGCGGGGCGGTGGGCTGGCCGGTTCCGTCGACGAACGGGTGCACGCCGTAGGTCAGGTAGTAGGGGCGTGGATCCTGCATGCGGAGCAGGAACTCGCCGATGCCGGTGGCCGCGTCGAGGTATCCGGGGACGCCGGTGGCCTCGTGGGCGGCCAGCAGAGCCTCTCCGCACGCGGCGTTGCCGAAGGAGGTGAAGTAGCGGATCTGGCCGTCCGGGGTGCTGGCCACCGCGTCGTCGAAGATCTTCGGCGCGGTCGGGTCCTTGGTCAGCCGGTGGGCGAGCACCGCGTTGGCGAACTCGTCGATGAGCCCGGTCTCCACGCTCGACAGCGACCGCTGCTCGTACGCCGCGCGCTGGTCGAGGTAGACCGAGACGAACTGGAGCGCGGCGCAGGCGGCGGTGCTCTGCTGCGGCCCGCCGACCGTGCACGGGCTCGCCGTGGTGCAGGTCTTGCCGGCCACCACGAGCTGGTCGCCGTAGACGTGTTCGATGTCCCGGCGCAACCCGTTGCGCACCCCGTCGTACGACGCCACGAGCCAGTCGAAGTAGCTGTCGACGAGCGGGATCGGGTTGGCGGCGACGGCCGGAGCGGTCGGGACCGGCGTCACGACGGCGACGGTGAGGGCGACCAGCAGCCCTGCCAGCCGCGCCCTCACCGCTGCCCCCGAGCCGGTGCCAGGACGATCCGGGGCTCGGCGGCGATCTCGCCGGTGCGGTTCCAGGGCAGGTGGATGTGCCAGGCGTCGAGACGGTCCACCCGGGCAGTCACCGGCGCTCGTCCATCGCTGCCGAGGGCGAGCACGGCCCCGGCGAACTCGTCGGCGAACAGCTTCTCGGCGTACGGGATGGTGTTGTCGACCGCGTACGCGTTGATCTCGGAGAAGTAGGTGGCGATGTTCTGCGGGTCCGGCTCGCCCAGCGCGGACGCGTAGGCGGTGGTGGCGGTGCGCACGTTGTTGCGGTACGAATCGGTCTGCACCAGCTCCGACACGGACAGTTCGATGCTGGCCCGGGCCGCGTCGTACAGGAGCGCCCGCCGGGCGGCCAGGACCGGCTCACCGTTGGTGGCGGATGCCCCGGGTGGCAGGTCGCCGCGGGTCGAGCGTTGCCGTAGCGCCAGGCGGGACATCGCCTGGGCGAGGCTGATCCCGACGTTCCAGCCCGAGTAGCCAACCAGCTCGACGTACCGGATCCGGCCGTTGAGCAGGGACAGCAGTCGCCGGTCGGAGTGTCCGGCGATCGCGTCGTCGCCGAGCGCCACGACGCGTCCGGCACGGACGTGGGCCACCAGACGGTCGGCGAACGGTGCCACCGACGCCGAGTTGCCGCCCGTGTTGGCCATCAGGACCAGGTCGGACTGCTCCGGCCGGTCCACGACCGTCCCGCCGAGGATGTCGACGTAGCCCCGGATGAGCTGCGCGTACGGGATGTTCTGGTAGGGCGCGGTCCAGTCCTCGCCCGGCACCCGGGAGTACTCCACGCTCACCGTGGGACGCACGTCCGCGTCCCTGATTGCGATCTTGGCGATGAGCAGGGCGGCCACCACGTCGGCGCCCGGGTAGATCACCACCCGGTCACCGACGCCCAGCTCGGCGATGCGGGCGGCGAGCGCCTGGGACTCCGGTCGGTGCAGGCCGTGGCCGGTGGCGTCGTCCTGGCCCACGACGAGGAAGTCGAAGATCCCTTCGGCCGCCCATTCGATCATCGTCAGGTTGACCCGGTGGTTGCGTGCCCGGGTGGCCAGGTAGTCGTCGCGGACGCCGGCCGGGATCTGGGACTCCAACGTGTCCAGTTGCGGGCGCTTCTCCTCCATCCCGAGGTTGTCGACCTCGTCCTTCACCGTCGCCCAGGCCCGCAGCTCGTTGCGCCACGGCCCTTCAGGGGTGAGCCGCATGATGGTGTCGAAGGCGTAGAGCCGCCGGTGCGGGCGGTCGCGCCGGACGGCCCGTACCGCCGCCAGCCGGGCGAACACCTCGGTCTCGGGTATCGAGCTGTTCCGGGAGTTGAGCAGTCCACCGTAGGCGATCATCGGCAGGGCGACGACCAGCGCGTCTGCCTGCCTGGTGGACGAGGTGAGCCACCGGCCGACGGCGCGACCGTCACCGGGGGCGAAGTGCCGCCCGAGGGTTTCCCGGGGTGGCAGCAGGGTGTCGTAGCCCGCACCGGTGGCGATCTGTTGCGGGGCGTACCAGGTGTAGGGCCGGTCGTCGAGCGGAACCAGGGCGATCCGGCCGAGCCGCGGGGTCCTGGGCTGGGCGTGGGCCGGGCGACCGAACGCGGCGAGGCCCGCGCCGGCAAGGCCCGCGCCGGCGGTCCGGAGAAGGGTGCGGCGGGAGAGGGCGTGAGGGGGCATGTCGGCTCCTTGCGTTGCCGGTGGATGCGCTGAGTCTTGGATCAGCAGGAACTCCCGGTCAAGACCATCGACGCCAGTAATACGTATTACTCCCCCGAGCGTCCCTTGACACCGGTTCGGCGAGCCGGGCAGCATCCTCCGCGACGATCCTCACCGATGTCTGACGCTTCAGAAGATGGGCGACAACCGTGTCCGCAGCACGAGGCAGGCTGACGCAGCACGAGATCGCGCGGATGGCCGGAGTGAGCCAGACGACGGTGTCACTCGTGCTCAACGACCGTTGTGCGACGATCGCCGTGGAGACCCGGGAGCGGGTGCTACGGGTCATCCGCGAGACGGGTTACGTCGCCGACCCGCTCGCCCGGCGGCTGCTCCGACAGCACAACCAGATCCTGGGCGTGTTCACCTACGAGTCGGTGTTCCCGAGCACCAGCGCCAACTTCTACCACCCGTTCCTGACCGGCATCGAGGCGTGCGCGGAGAGCATCGGCTGCGACCTGCTGCTCTTCACCAGCGCCCCCGTGAGCGGCGGCAGCCGGCGGATCTTCCACGACAACAACCGCATCCGACTCGCCGACGGATGCGTACTGCTCGGTCGGCAGATCCCCCGCGACGAACTGGCCCGGATGGTCGCCGGAGACATGCCCTTCGTGTCCGTCGGTCGACGCGACGACGCCTACCTGCCCTCCGGCGAGGGCGGCCCGGTGCCCTACGTCGGCGCGGACTACGCCCAGGCCACCGCCGCCCTCGTCCACCGCGCCGTCGAACTCGGGCACCGCACGGTGGCGTACGTCGGTGCCGGCGCCGGCGCCGAGTCCGCCGTCGACCGGCTGACCGGCTTCATCACCGCGGTCCGGGAGACCGGAATCGACGGCCGGCACGAACCGGTCGGCGGCAGGGCCTCGTCCGAACTACTCGACGCCCTGCGTTCGGTCGCGGTCACCGCCGTCTTCTGCGAGGAACTGGTCGAGGCGGTGGCGATGGCCGAGGCGGCGCGGGCCCGAGGCTTGTCGGTACCCGGTGACCTGTCCCTGGTGGCACTCGGCGAGCCCACCCGACAGATCGAGACCGACCTCGACTACACCGGCTTCCACATCGCCCGCAGAGAGATGGGCTGGCAGTCCATCGAGGTGCTCGACGACATCCTGCACGGCCGAAGCAGCGACCGCCAACGGCTGCTTCCCTGCGAACTGATCGAGGGCCGAACCCTCGCCACCCCGAACCCGGCCGCCTGAAAGGGCCTGATGCCGTCAGCCGGTGTCGCAGACGTTCCGGAGGGTCTGGGCGTCGCGGTCCGTTCTGGCCTGCACCGCGTCGTAGTCGCCCTCGACCATGCCCGACAGGATGAAGCGCAGGTCCGAGAAGTCCCGCGAGAGTGCCACCGTGGCCTGGTGGACGCCCCCTGCGGCGTTCAGACTCGCGCCCATCATGCCCTCGTACGCCGTCGTGGCGGCGGCCTGCCGGCTCTGCCTGGTCGAACCCGAGGTCCGGTAGAACCGGCCGACGACCGCGAGCGCCTCCTCGCAGCCGGCGGGCGGCAGCGGTGCCATCGACGGCGGCCGGGCCGGCGCGGACGTCGGCGGCGTGCCGGCGGTGGGGCGGGGCGTCGTCACGCCAGGCTCGGGCGTGGTCGTCGGGGTTGGCGTCGTCTGGTCGGGCGTGGTCCGGTCCGGTGTGCTCGGGTCGGGCCACACCGTTGGGCCCGCTCCGGCTCCCGGGGCAGGCGGTGGCACGGACGGCTCCCGCGGCAGCAGGTACGTGAGCAGCGTGAGGAGGGTGGCCGCCACACCGGCGATCGCGCCCACCGCGGCCCAGTCCGGCGTGCGGGACGTGGCGCCGCTTCCGGACGGGCTGCGATCGGATCGTCGACTGCTGATGTCTCCAATCTAGCGGCCGACGCGATGCGGGAGGGTCCGCGCCGTCCGTGGCGGGCTCCTGGCCCCCCACCGGCGATGGGGACCCCTGCCGGGCGGCGTGCTCCGGGCATCGGATAGGAACGTGACATGCCCCGCTACCTGCTCTTTCCCGGCCGTCACCACCTGCTGACCCGGTTCCAGGCCGAGTACCTTCGCCAGCTCGCGGCACAGTGCGACGACGACCGTGCCGACGGTGACGGCGCGCCCGGGAACGAGGCGGCCGGCGGGGCGACCGTGGTCTGGGCGGTCACCTCTGCCAACCACGAGAACACCCGGCGCAACCCGGTCCCGTACCACCGGCGGGAGGCGGCGATCGAACGGTTCAGCGTGCTCGCCGGGCTCCGGTCGGTGGTGGTGCCGGTCTTCGACACCACGCCGACCGACCGGTTCGCCGAGGTGACCCTCAAGACCGTCGCGGCGTCCACCGGGCTGGAGCTGACCCCGGCGGACACGGTCGTCGCCTGCTCGACGCCGGAGGTCGCCGCGATGTACGAACGGCTCGGTTTCCGCATCGCCGGGGTGGAGGCCGACGTCGAGCCGACCCCGGTCCGGCCGTGGGACGTCCTGCTGCGGCTGGCTGACGACGACCCGTCGTGGCGGGACCTCACCCACCCCGCGACCGTCGACGTGTACCGCCGCTACCGGCTCGACGAGCTGGTCCGCTCGGTGGTCAACGACCCGGTGGTCGGCGATGAGGGCGGCTTGACCACCACCCGCGACTACCGCACGTACGCCGAGGCGTTCAGCGACGCCGCGCAGCGCAAGTGGGACGCGGTGCGCGAGCACGTGCGGCCGGGGCGGATCGTCGACGTCGGCTGCGGTGCGGGCGCCGTCCTGGAGTTGGCCGACCGGGAGCCGGCCCTGCGGGAGAGCGACCTGATCGGCGTCGAGGTGGCCCGGCACCTGTTCGAGGAGTGCGTGCACAAGAAGGCGCAGGGGATGTTCACCAACCCGAACGTCTTCTTCTACCGGCGCAACGTGCTCGGCGGGGCGGTGTTCGCGCCGCGCTCGGTGGACACCACGATGACCTTCGCGCTGACCCACGAGATCTGGTCGTACGGCGAGCGGATGGCCTCGCTGCGCCGGTTCGTGCGGGCCCTCTACGACCACACCGTGCCCGGCGGGGTGTGGATCAACAGTGACGTGTGCGGGCCGGACGGCCGGGACCGGACGGTACACCTGCGGCTGGCCACGACGGACGGCACCAACCCGCCCCGGCCACGTACCGACCTGGCGAGCGTGCCACCGGCCGAGGTGGCGGCGTACGTCGGCGCGCTGTCGACCCGGGCTCGGCTGGACCAGTTCGCGGTCGACTACCGGTTCCCGTTCGCATACCGCCCGGTGGACGGGGCGGACGGCGTGGTCGAGCTGACCCTCGGCGCGGCGATGGACTTCCTCACCCGCAAGGACTACGCCGACAACTGGCTGTCGGAGACCCAGGAGCAGTTCTGCGGCATGGAGTACGCCGACTGGAAGTCGCTGCTCACCGACGTCGGCTTCGAGATCGACGCCGCGAGCGGCACGTCCCGCAACGACTGGATCGTCACCAACCGTCTCGCCCCGGTGGCCGCCCTCAGCACCCCGGCGGGCGAGCCGCTGGACTGGCCGGTCACCCACGTACGCCTGGTCGCCCGACGTCCGGTCAACACCTGACGCCCAGGCGGAGTAAGAGCGACCGGCGGTAGGTGTCACCTGAGGCGGCGGGTGGTGGGGCGGGTGTCCCAGCGGTGAAGCCGGGCGCGGTCGATGAGTTGACGGCCAGGCTAGTCGACCGCGAGCCGCAGGCCACGCACCGGCGAGGCGATGACCAGGGCGAGACTGAGCACGACGGGCACGGCCAGCATCAGGTACGCGACCCGGACCCCGTAGGTGTCTGCGGCCAGCCCGCCGATCAGGGCGCCGAAGGGAGTGCCGCCCCAGGCCAGCATGCGCCCGGTGGTGTTGACGCGGCCCTGCAGCGCATCGGGGGTGAGCAGTTGGCGCACGGTGATGCCGTTCGCGTTCACGGTCAGCCGCGCCACGGCCCAGATCGCCCAACCGGCCAGGGCCACGGTGAACGCCGACGTACCGGCCAGGCCGATGAGGGCCGCGACGAAGATGACGAGCCCCGTGATGGACACCGTTCCCTGGCCGGCCCACCGGCTGGCTCGGGGCAGGAGGACGGCGGCGATCAGCGCGCCGACCGCGGCGGCGGCGTAGAGCAGACCCAGGCGCTGGTCCTGCGGGCTCAGGCCGAGAGCCTGGTCGGCGTGGACGACGAGCAGACCCAGCACGCCGCCGGCAGCGACGTTCAGGCCGAAGCCCGCGGCGGTCAGCGTACGCAGGACCGGCGTTCGCCAGAGGTGACGCACTCCTTCGGCGATCTCGGCCCGCAGCCGGCGGGCCACCGCCGGCCCCGCGTCCAGCCCGGTCCGGATCTGGGCGAGCAGCGCGGCGGACACCAGGTAGGTGGCGGCGTCGACGGTCAGCACCAGGGTGGGGTCGGCGATCGCCGCCAGCAGTCCGGCGGCGGCGGGCGCGGCGATCTCCAGCACGATCTCGGTGGACCAGATGACGCTGTTCGCCCGGGTGATCCCCGGCTTGCCGACGATACGTACGAAGGAGCCCCAGGCTGCGGCGTCGAACCAGCAGAAACCGCAGCCCACGCCGAACGCCACGACGAGCAGGTACCAGGAGGGCAGCGCATCGGACAGCGCGGCGACCGGCACGGTGGCGAGCAGGAGGGCGCAGCACACGTCGGCGATGATCATCATGCGCTTGCGTGGCAGGCGGTCCGCGGCGGCGCCGGCGAAGAGCCCGAACAACAGGTACGGCAGGGCTTCGAGGCCGACCACCGCCGCGGTCAGCGCCGGGGAGGCGCTCGTCCGGTAGACCAGCAGCGGCAGGGCGACGGCGCTGGCGGCGGTCCCGGCGACCGAGATCGATCGGGCAAGGTACCAGAAGGTGAAGTCACGGTGGAACAGCCGGCGTCCCTCGACGCCGGCTGCCTCGGTGCGCTGCGTCACGGCCTGCTTCAGCCCAGCAGGGCGAGTTGCCGATCGTCGATGCTGGTCAGCGCGAGGTGCAGGTCCACCGCCAGATCGTCGGCGAGGCGAGCCGTCGGCGCACCGTCCTCGTCACCGGGGCGGAAGCACATGCTGCCGCCACCGCCGGGCCCGACCTTACGGGCCGTCGGCTCTTCGCCCCCGTCGGCGGGGTGGAAGCACAGGGTGCCGCCCGGTGGCGAATGACGAGCCTTCAGCTCACCGTCCTCGTCACTCGTGCGGAAGCGGGAGTCGCCAGCAGACATGTCTTTCCTCATCTCGTTCGAACTGGATCTGGTCGGGTGATCGTCGCCCGGTCCGGCGACGGCCACAGGTGCCACCCCCGCCCGGTCGGGATGACGGGCACCCCGTGCCGTACCAGGCTGAAGCGCTCCAGCCCGGGGGCGATCGTGGTGGCCACCGCGATCGGTGAGCCGACTGGCGTGACCTCGCACACGTGGTAGTCGATGCCGTGCCGGGCCAGAGCCCGCCGGACGTGCCCCAGCCCCCAACCCGGGCTGCCGTCGCCGGCTACGTCCGCGCGTAGCGGCACCGCCCGCACCGGGCCGGAGAGCAGCTCGTCGAGTGGCATCAGGGCACACCGTTGCAGTGCCGGCCAGGCCGCCAGACGCTGGACAGCAGGCGAGCCGGCGGCAGCTGAGGAGAGCGCACAGACCTGGATCAACTCGCCGAGGGCACGCGCCGCGGCGTCGGTGGCCCAGAGCGATGCGCCGGCCCCGAGCCGGGTCGGCCCGCCGTCGGCCGCCGGGCTGACCACCACGTACACCGGCACGTCCAGGTCGGTCGTGACGTCGAGCAGGTGTACGGCTGCGCCGGCCGCCCGTACGGCCTGCGCGTGCAGCGAACGCAACCCGTCCGGCAGTTCCCCGACCGGCACGAGGTCGACGTCCGGTACTCCGGCGACGTACCAGCGCAGCAGCGCCTGCCCGAGCCCGTCGTGTTCGATCAGCTCGCAGAGGCCGTGGTAGACGGCCTCTGCCAGGTCGACGCCTGCCGCGGTGCCCAGGCTGGACGAGTACCGCAGCAGACTGCGGTACGGCCGGACGTCGTCACCCGCCACCGGCCACCGGTAGTAGCGCGGATCGGTGAGGAACGTGGGATAGCGAATCTCGCCGTAGGAGGCGCACGCCGCGACGGAGTCCGGAAACTCCGCCGCCCACCGCCGCACGACCAGGTCGGACTCCAGGGCGGACTGCCCGGCCACGACGCTCGCCGGCACCAGCCTGGTGGCGTCCGCGGTCCACCGGCGGTTGTCCCGGGCTGACATGAGATATCGCTCCAGGGCCTCGAAGTACGCGCTCGCCGCGCCCTGGGGACCCGCCCCCTTCCCCGCACCGACGGCGACCTGTGCTCCGTCCCGGAACAGCGCGACGCGCATGGTCGGCGATGCGGCCGGGCCGAGGACCGCCGCCCGCGCCGTGAGGCCGAGCCGGTCGATCTCGGCTGAGGCTGTTGCGAGGGCGCACTCCGCGGGCACGGATCGGAATGGCACCGCGGCCTCCACGGGACTGTTCACCGGCCCGGACCGTCTCAGTCAACTGCCTCGATGGACCGGGTCACCCGCGCTTGTCGGCGACGTATCGCTCGATGCTGCCGAGCGTCCCGAAGTGCGTCGGGGTGATCTCGGTGTCGTCGACCGAAATGCCGAACTCCGACTCCAGGAAGCTGACCATCCCGAGCAGTCCGAGCGAGTCCACGACCCGCTCGTCGATCAGCGGGAAGTCCTCGGTGAGCTGGGCGGGGTCGCCGGACCAGTTGAGGTCGTGGACGACGAAGTTTCGGACCCGGTCGGCGATGGCCGCCACGCTGACTCCTTGGCTGTCGTGCTCGGTGATGGCATCAGAGGCCCATCATGCCGGCGATGATGTTTCGTTGGATATCCGAGGTCCCGGAATAGATCCGGCTGGCCAGCGCGTCGCGCAGATCCCGCTCCTGCTCGGTGCCGGCCATGTACCCGGCCGCCCCGTGCGTGTCGAAGGCGGCCAGGCTGGAGGCGACCAGCGCCTCGCTGACGAACAGCTTGACGATCGACGACTCCATGGTGGTACGCCGACCCTGGTCCTTGAGCCACGCCAGTTGGTACAGCAGGAGCCGGGCCGCCTCCAGCCGCACCCGCATGTCGACGATGCGGGAGGAGACTGCCTGGTTCCGGCCGATCGGCTGGCCGAAACGTCGATGCGTACGGGCGTGGCCGACCGACTCGTCGAGTTGGCGCTGCATCGTGCCGAGTGCGGTGGCGAGGACGAAGCTGCGTTCCCACTCGATGGTGGTGTTGAACACGGTCATGCCACTGCCGCGACCGCCGAGCAATGCGGTGCCCGGCACCCGGCACCCGTCGAGATACACCTCCCCCATCGGCGAGGTGTGCAGGCCGAGCTTCGCCACGGGTCGGCTGACCGACAGCCCAGGTGTGTCCCGCTCGACGACGAAGGCGCACAGCCCACCGAGGCGGGACTCGCCGGGCAGCGCGGCCAGCACGACGAAGACGTCGGCCACCGGGGCGTTGGTGATGAAGGTCTTCGCCCCGTCGAGGATGAAGTCGTCGCCATCCGGCCGGGCCGTGGTCGCCACCGACAGCGCGTCCGAGCCGGAGCCGGACTCGGTCACCGCCTGGACCCCGATGCGTGACCCGTCGCAGAGCGCCGGCAGGTATCGCGCGCGCTGCGTGTCGTCCCCGAACTTCAGGATCGGCAGGGCGCACGACCACAGGTGCGCGTTGAGGGAGAAGAGCAGCCCGTTGTCCCGGCAGCCGTAGCCGAGCGCCTCCAACACCACCACCGTGTCCAGCAACGAGGCTTCCTGGCCGCCGACGGCCTTCGGAAACGGCAGCCCCTGTACGCCGAACTCGGCGCAGCGCTGCCACGCCGTACGGCACAACTCGCCGGTGCGGTCGCGGCCGGGCACATCGTCGTTGAGCATGTCCTGCGCGAACCTACGGGTGCTCTCACGGAGCTGTCGCTGCTCCTCAGTCCAGCCGAACTCCACGTTCCCCCCCATCGTCCCCGCTGGTCAGCAGAATCTGGCGCAGCTGGGGATCCGGCCCGGCCGCCACCTCGTCGGTCAACGCGGCCAGGCAGTCGTCGGCGACCACCTGCCCGATCGACCGCCGCGCGTCACGCCAGCGCGGCGGCAGGAACCGGCGTTGCCGAGCCAGGCAGGCGTTGCTCAGGGTGAAGTCGACACCGATGTCGGCAAGCGGCACCCCGAGCCGACGCAACAGCACCGCCACCACGAGGCCGGTGCGGTCCTTGCCCAGGGAGCAGGCGACCACACCGACCGGGTACCGCCCGAGATGCTCGCCGATCGTCCGCGCGGCGGCGAGGTAACGGGGCATCGCCCGTCGGTACCGCCGCACGGCCGGCTCGTCGACGTCGTCGTCCGGATCGAGGTCCTGGATCGGTAGCCGATGCCAGTGCCAGCCCCGCGCCACCAACGGCCGGGCGTCCCCGTCGCGATCCACCTCGCGATCGGTACGCAGGTCGAAGTAGACACCTGCGCCGACCGTCGTGGTCACCTCGTCGAGCACCGCGTCGTCGTGGTGCACCAGGGTGGCCGACCGCAGCAGCCGGCCCTGGCGGACCACCGCGCCGTCCCCGGCCGGCAGTCCGCCCAGGTCGCGCAGGTTGGCCACCCGGCCGGCGAGCAGCGTACGCGGGGAGTCGGCGTCCATCAGGTCCCGATCGCCTGCGGGATCCGCTCGGTCGACGGGGTCTGGTAGTCGTCGGCGCGGAACAGCAACTGGAGGAACTCCTGCGGGTCGTGTCCGGCGCGCCGCACCTCGTCCGCGTCGACGAAGGTCTGCCGGTTGAACGCGCTGACCTCGCGTTCGGTCATGTCGGCACGCATCTGGTGGTACGGGGTGTAGAGAGTGGGGCGGACCCGGGCGCCGGCCGCGCTGATCATCTCCATCGTCTTGCGGGTGCCTTCGGGGCTGGTGCCGGGCAGACCCACGATGACGAAGCAGTTGAGTTCCACGCCGTACTGGTCGCACCAGCGCACCAGCGTCTCGAATCGGGCGGCCGCGGACCGCTTCACCCGGGGCAGCTCCCCCTCGGCCTCGGTCTCGAACGTCTCCACGCCGACACTGATCCGCACGCACCCCGAACGTGCCATCCGTTCGACCAGTTCCTCGTTCAGGTGGTGCATCGTGGTGGCGCACTTCCAGCGGTACTGGCGCGGTTGGTCGATCAGCGCGTCACAGAGCTGACGGACCCACTGCCGGTCGAGAGTGAAGGTCGGGGCGTAGAAGGCGACGTACTCGAACGGGTGCTCGGCGAAGGAGGTGACGATGTAGTCGACGGCCCGCTCGACGCTGATCCGGCGCTCCCGCAGTCCCTGCATCGTCGGCACGTCGCAGAAGTCGCATCCGACGGGGCAGCCCCGGGCCACCGGCACCACCAGTTCCCGGCGGTCGGGAATGCCGCAGAACTTGTTCTGGTCCCGGTGGTACAGCTGCTCGTAGTGCGCATACGGGATGTCCCGCACGTCGGGCAGCACCCACTGGTCGGCGGGGAACCAGGTCCCGGGCCGGTTCGGCGTCCGCCAACCGGTCGAGGTCCGCAGTGCCACCCCGGGGGCGTCGGCGTCGTCCGGGCGTCCCTCGGCGACCCACCGCACCACCTCGGCGACGCCGGCCTCGTAGTCTCCGCCCTGGACCACCGCGTCGAGGTCGAAGCCCTGGAAGAACTGCGGGTTCTGGAAACTCAGCCGGCCCACGGTCAGCACCGTGCTCTCCGGCGCCAGGGCCCGGACGTAGTCGGCCGCCCGGCGTACCCCCTCGACCACGTCGAAGTCGTTGACCAGGGCGATCACGTCGTACCTGCCCTGGAAGACCAGGTCGCCGAACTCCTTCCACGAGTAGTTCAGCGCGCCCGCGTCCAACGCGTCGACGGTGTGCCCCTGGGCCCGCATGAATGCGGTGATGGAGAAGACAGGCAGGTGATGACCGGCGTTGAAGTAACTGGGCACGTGCGGCGGCCAACACACCAAGATCTTCATGGCCGGTTCCCTCCCTGTAGTTCGTGGACCTGCGCGTCAGCGGCTCGTCCGGACGTGGCGCCGTCGTCACCGATCAGTTCACGGATCACTTGCGCAGCGGTCGGCAACGGGCAGACCGTGGCCGACGGGGCCCGCCCGGACAGCCGGCGGCGTACCCCGGCCAGGCGGGTGCCGAGCGGCCCGCCGACGACGGCGGCCAGCAGCGTCGTTCCCGGCTGGGCCGTGGCCACGTCGACCACGCGCCACCAGTCCCGTCGCCGGAACCGCAGGATCATCGCCAGCAACGGGAGAAAGGCCTTGGTCGCCGGGACCGGGGTGCCCGACTCGGCCTGGGCACGGACCCGCTCCGGCAGGGCGGCGGGATCTCCCCGTCTGATCCGCCAGGCCCGGCGCAGTACCCGCACCAGGCAGGTGGACGTCGCGGCGTCCACCAGCACGACCAGGTCCGCCCGGGGTACCCGCAGCTGCATCGTCGGCAGGTAGTTGCCGTCGATGATCCAGTGCTCGCCACCGGTGAGCCGGGTCTGGTGCTCCAGCCACCACTGCTGGTCGGGGCGGCTCCAGCCCGCGCCCCAGTACTCGTCGTCGAGGTGCCGCAACGGCAGCCCGGTGGCCCGGGCGAGCGAAGCGGCGAAGGTACTCTTGCCCGCCCCGGGGCAGCCGACCACGAGAATCCTCATCGCAGGCCGTGCACCAGCAACGACGTCCGGCTCTGCACGGAGGTCCCGGACACGGCGGTGACCTGGTGCCACGAGTTGCTCGCCTGCGCGAGCAGGGCCGAGGCACCCAGCCGGGGTACGACCCGGCCGACCACGGCCGTCGGGTCGTCGCCGTCGAGGATCTCGAGACAGCCGCCCCACTCCTCCTGCCAGCCGGGGTTGAAGTAGAGGATGTGACTGAACAGCTTGTCGCCCCGGTCGGTGTGCGGGCCGAGCCAGTCGCCGGCGGCGTGCCGGACCAGTCGCACCTCCAACGAGCCGGCCGGCTCCTGGTCGAGCAGTGCGGCCACCCGGGCCCGGTAGGTCGGGTCGACGAGTTCCGCGATCAGCCGCCGCCAGGGCTCCGGCAGTTCGCCGGTGACGTCCACAGCGGGGCCGAGCACTTCCCGGGAGAAGTTGCGGTACTGCTTGCCGGAGGTCCGGGTGCTCTCGTCGCGGCGGGTGTACCCGTCGTCCGGGAACGTCTCCGCCAACCGGTGCGCGGTGTCCGGCGCAAGCAGATCGCCCGGCTCGGTGGCCAGCCACCGGTACGGATGCCGGTGCGATTCCCGCGCCGTCCACGCGTCAGACAGCAGGGGCACGGTCGCCTCCCGTCACCGAGGCCACCCAGTCCAGCACCGTGTCGACGAAGACATCCTGGAGGTCGATCCGTTGCAGGCCGTGCGCCTTTCCCGGCAGTGTCCGCAGCACCAGCGCGGAGCCGTCGCCGAACAGGCCCGAGAGCCACGGCTCGGCCGATGCCCGGGCGAAGTCGTGGTAGTAGTTGTCCTCCTGCCCGTAGAGCAGCAGAGTGGGGATCCTGCGTCGCCACAACGTGGACAACCGGTCCTGGAAGACCTTCCCGACCTCGTCGGGGGTGGCTGCCGCGCCCCGCCCCCGGTCGCCCAGCGGTGGTGCGAGCAGCACCATGGAGGCGAGGGCGGGATGGCCGGCCGCCACGTGCATCGCGGCCCGCGCGCCGTAGCAGGAGCCGACCAGGACGATCCGCCGTGCCCCGGCGGCGACGAGCTGACCGATGGCGGCCTCGACGTCGGGCACGTTCGGGTCGTCGAGAGGATAGTCGCCGATCATGCCGGTGCTCTCGCCGACGCCCCGGTAGTCGATCCGTAGCGACCGGTGCCCCTGCGCGGCGAGCTGCCGGGCCATCCTGACGTAGAGCCGGTTCCGGTTCGTCGACAGCACGTAGACCCCGCCGGAGAGCAGCAGGACGCCCACCCCGCTGTCGGCGGCCGTCGGCTCCGTGAGCACCCCGAAGATGTGCTCGGCGCCGGCACGGAAGTAGAAGGGCCGCTCATCGGCTGCCCGCGCCGGTGGCGCGCCCGCCGCGCCGGTCACGTCGGCAGCACGGTGAGAAACCAGTCCACCGTCTCCTCGATCATGTTCCGTACCGTCTGACGGGTTTCGTCCGGACGCCAGTCGGCGTCGTGCAGCCACCATGACCGGTCCTCCACGAGTCGGCTGGCGTGTACGCGTAGCCCACGTTCCGTCAGGCTCTCCGCCGCCCGGCGGGCGGAGCCGTCGCCACCGATCTCGACGAGGCAGACGTCGCGCGGTGCGGTCCCGGCCAGTTCGGTGAACACCAACGACTGGGCCGAGTCGTACAGTTCGGGAGGCAGCGGGTAACCGACGACGTCGGCCGGCTCGCCCCGGGCCAGCCGCACGCGCGGTTCCTCGGCCTCGGCGAACGCGGCACTCCCCTCGGCCAGCCGCCCCACCCGCTCGATCCGCAGCAGCTCCCGGAAGTATCCGGCGCCCGTACCGGGAGCGCCCCAGGCGGTCAGCGGCATGTCGGTGTCCGCGCTCGCCGCCGCGGCGACGAGCGCGCCGAACCGGGCACCGAAGTAGCCGACCCGGGTGGCCCCGGACTCCGCCCGCCCCCACGCCTCGACCTGGCGGGCCTGTGCCACCAGGGCCGCGAAGTCGGGGCTGCCGTCGTCGCTGTTACCCGAGCCCAGGTAGTGGAACCGCACGGCGGCCACCCCCCGCTCGGCGAGCCGCCGGGCGAGCAGCACCTCGCGCCGGTAGTTGTACTTCCACTCCGCCCCGATGGAGGAACAGAGCACCACCAGCGACCGGGCGACGCCCGCCGGCCGGTGCAGGCAGCCGAACAGGGCGGCGCCGGGCGCGCCGAGGAACCGGGGAATCTCCTCGGTGCCGTCGTGGTGGAGCAGGGTGGCCGTACCGGTCATCGGACCGGATCCCCGCTGCGCGCGCCGACCAGCCCGGGCAGGCTGGCGAACCGGGCCCGGGCGTAGGCGAGGTCGAACCCGCTTGCCGCCACCAGCCGGATGCTGTGCAGATCGACGCCGAGGTCGACCGGCAGGTCGAAGTCGAAGTCGAGAGTCTGGTCCTGGGCCGGCACCGTCCGGGCCTCCTGGTGTACGCAACGGTCGTTGGCCTTGTCGAAGAAGCGCAGCTGCACCTGCACCACGTCGACCAGCCGGGACGACGGCGGTGGGACCCGCAGGGCGGCCCGCAGCCGGAACGGTTCGCCACCCTGGCCGGTACGCGGGCTGGACACCACCGTCAACGAGACGCCTTCGAGCCGGCTCGCCCGGATCGGGCCGCACACCAGGCACAGTTCGGCCGTGCGACGCTCGGCGGGCACCTCGTCGGCACCGAAGATGTGCACCTCGGTCGGGGTCGTGCAGCGCAGGCACGGATCGCCCGGACGGATCTCGGCCAGGTTCTGGTCGTAGTGCCCGATGTCGAAGGCGTCCAGGCTGGCCCGCGACTCCAACAGCAGTTGGGCCAGGGCCCGGTCCCACTGGCCGATGCCGAACCGGATCAGCGTCGTGTTGCGCAGCAGTCGCTGCCGGGACGCGCCGGACGGCTCGACCTGAGCCCACTTCAGAGCGTTGAGGGTGGAGCGTTCCAGGTGCGCGAAGCGGGTACGCAACGGGTCGAGAGCAGCCTCACCCTCGTCACCGAGCCATGCCCGCGCCGCACGCAGCAGCCGCCGGCCACGCTCGGCGTGCCGCAGCACCCGGCTGAGCCACTCCGCCGGATGCTCGTCCCGATCGTCGGCCGCGCCCGCGTCGACGCCGGCGGGCTCGCCGCCGCCCGTCGTGGCGAGAGCCAGGCACGGGTCCCCGTGCAGGACGAACGCGTCGGCTTGCCCGATCCGGCCACTCATCTCGTTGAGCCGCAGCACGATCCGGCCGAGTGCGTGACCGTCGGCCAGGCCGGTGGAGAGCGCGGTGACCATCTCGTCGGGGGCGACCAGCGGGCGGATCGGTGCGATCAGCGCCCCCGACCAGCCCTCGACGAAGGAAACGGCCATCGACACCGACGACGGGTAGAGCTCACTGGCGACGTTGAACCCGTTGCAGCACACGAAGCAGACGACCGGGGCGGCGAGCTCGTCGGCGAACACCACCTCGGCATCGATGGCCGGGGCCCGTTTGCACCGGCGCTCCGGCCGGGCGCAGCCGGCCTCCGGAGCGTCGGCGAACTCCACCTCGTCGGGCAGGCCACAGCACACGACGCCGGGCAGCTTGGCGTGGCCACCCTCGCCGTGGCTGCGCAGCACCTTGGCCAGCGCGGGGTGGACCAGGCAGCCGGCGAGATCCTCGGGTACGCCGGAGCGGTTCTCCTCCGCGCGGTGGGAGGGTGCGTCGAACACGTCGATGCCGGTGAGCCCGGCGCGCGGCAACAGCAGCGCCTTGGCCACCGAGAAGGACAGCCCGGCGGCGTCCCGCCCGCAGAGGAACCCGACCGGCCGACCGGATTCGCGGGCCGCCGCCGAGAGCGCCGCCAGGGCCCGCACCCGCAACTGGTGGGTGCGGGCGATCACGACCAGGTGGGGCTCGACGCTGTCCACCACCGACGTCACGAGCTCGTCGAGGGTCTCCCCGACCACCAGCCGACTACCACTGTGGACGGCGTAGACCCGGGCGGCCGGCAGCGCCTCGGCGCCCCAGGCGAGCACCAGGCGGGCACCGGGTCGGGCTGGCGCGACCCGGTCGTACTGGGTGGTGAGAACCTCGTCCCACAGCCGTGCCTTGACCGGGGAGTCCGGGCGCAGCACCGGGATGTCGCCTGCGGCGGAGGTGGGAGTCTCGTCGAGCCGAGTCGTCCAGTGGATCAAGTGACTACTCGCCCCAGAACCAGACCTGAAGCAGCTTGCGCGACCGCTGGCCACCCATCTCGATCCGGGACACGGAGTGCCAGGCGTTGTCGGTGCGACGCAGGACGAGCGAGTTGTTGGGCGTGGGCGGGATCTCGGTGTGCACGTCCTCCGGGTCGTCGGAGGAGAGCACCCGGAAGCAGCCGCCCATCTCGCGGGTCCAGTTGTCGGTCAGGTACATCAGGTGGGTGACGATCTTGTGCGGCTTGTCGACGTGCGGGGTGAAGAACGCGCCCTCGTCGAACCGCCAGAAGTGCGCCTGCATCTGGAGCCCACGCACGTCGACGCCGGTGAGGTCGGTCAGCCGCTCCCGGTATTCCGCCGAGGTGAGGTCCTCGGCCACCTGGAGCCAGATGTCGTCCAGCTCGCCCGGCTCGTGCGGCTTGGTCTCGCCCAGCTCCAACAGCGCCCGGGTGGCGACGTTGTGCTGGTACCACGCGTCACTGCCCTTCTTGCCGATCGCCTCAAGGATCCGCCGCTGCGAGTGCCACTCGAAGCCGGTGGTGGGGAACGCCTCGATCAGCTTGTCGGGGTCGGTGAAGGCGCCCTCGTAGTAGGCCCACGGGAACGGATCGGTGTGGAACTCGGCCGAGCCCAGCGTGTCCATGTTCACGATGCTGCTCATCAACGTCTTCCTTTGGAGGTCTAGGGCGAAGATGTGTTGGCCGAAGCTACCGGCTACCAGCTGACCCGCATTTGCTGGACGTGCCGTTCCGCCAGACCCTCACTAAGCAGGGCGTCGACATCGCCATCGAGAAGGGCGGTCAATTGCGATTCGGTGAGCTCATAGCGCTTGGCCACCTCGGTGGGATTCAACTCCCATTCACGCTGCAACTGTGAATTGGAGAACAGGCCGTCGAGGAGCACGTCGATATTGGGTTTGGACACGCTTTCTCCCCACACGTCACCGCAATTATCGCGGTCGATTCTATGGTTAGGAGTCTTGGCGTGTCAAGGAAAGTAGGGGCCACTATTTGCCGCTACCGCCCGGTCACCGAGCGCTGTTGCCGACGGCGTGCCGCACCGCGTCCTCCTCGGGTGGCAGCCAGTCGCAGGAGTCGTCCCACCAGGACTCCAGTCGGGCCATTCGCTCGTCCAGGTCTTCATCGGCGGGGCCGGCGAGCAGGATCTTGGCGATGTTGTCGGAAATGGACCGTGCTCCCTGGTAGCGGGTACCGGGCCGGCCGCTCGCGGCATATCGGTACACCCCCGGAATCGGGCAATTGTCCGGAACGCTCAACAGGCGACCCCTTTTCGGTGCGAACCAGCCGAAGCCGGCAAGCTGTCGGGGCTCCACCTGCCCCGCGACGGCCGAGGGGTCCTCCCCCGCCTGACCGCGCAGCGACGCGGCGTAGAGGTTCACCCCCAGGGCCCGCTCGTAGGTGGGGACGATGCCTCCGCCGCCGGGTCGGCAGGCGATCTCGCAGAGCAGCAACCGGTCGTCCGGGCAGTGGAACACCTCGGCGTGGAACGCGGTCGCCTCGGCCGGCGCGGGCAGGGCGGCCACCACGGTGGCCATCAGATCGCGCAGCCGTTGCCCGGTCCGATCGGCTGCGGGCAACATCCAGCTGATGAACGGGCGGGAGTGGGTCACCGCGTCGAGGTTCGGATAGCGCATCCGCGACGGCCAGCACTGGAGCACCCGGCCGCCGGCCATGAGCCCGTCCACGTGGTAGACCGGACCCGCCACCCAGGACTCGACCAGGAACCGGTCGGGGGCGCTCCCGGCGTGCTCGGCCACGAACCGCCGCACCGCAACCTGGTCGGACAACACCTGGACCCCCACCGACCCGGCTCCGGACACCGGCTTCACCACGCAGGGCAGCCCGTTGGTCGCGACGAAGTCATCCAGCTCGGCCACCCGGCCGAGCAGTCGCATCGCGGCCACGGGCACGCCCGCCGCCGCGGCGATCGTCTTCATCCGGTGCTTGTCGCGATAGGCGCGGGCGCTGTCCAGGTTCTGCCCGGGCAGCCCCAGCCGCTGCCTGACCCGGGCCGCCCGCAGCACGTCGATCTCGGTCGTACCGATGATCCGCCGCACCCGGTGTTTCCGGCCGATCTCGACCAGAGCCTGCTCGACATCGGGGTGGTCGTAGTCCTCCACGACCGTGACCTGCCGGTACCCGGCCGGTTCGGGCGCCCCTGACCGGAGCGCGGAGGCCGCCGTGACCAGGACCAGGTCCTCGCCCAGGTCGGCGAGCCAGCCGGGGATCCGGTCGACGATCGGCCGGCGGTTCAGCACCAGGAGCGTCACGGCGCGGTCACCGCATCGTCGGGCTCGCCAACCGTCGACAGCCCCGCCAGCAGAGCGCGTACGGCCGACTCGGTGGTGTCCTGATCGCCGACGGTGAAGCGGAGGCAGCCGGCCATGCCGGTGATGGCCGAGAGGTTCTTGACCCGATAGCCGGCGGTGGAGAGCGCCCGTTCGGTCGCGGCGGCCCGCTGCGCCGTGCCGAGCGGCACGGTCAGGAAGTTGCCGCCGGAGGGCAGTGGCTCCAGCCCTCGCTCCCGCAGCCGCCGCTCCGCCAGGGACCGGGCCGACCGGATGTCCGCCCAGATCTCCTCCAGCACGTCGGCGCGGTCGAGCATCGCCCGCACCACCTGCAATGTCACGCCGGACACGGTCTGTTCCAACTGGGTGCGCGCCAACTCGTGGATCCGCCCCGGCGCGCCGGCCAGCAGCCCGACGCGGGCGCCGGCCAGGCCGTGCGACTTGGAGAGGGTCTGCACCACCAGGACCGGGCCGCCCCGGCGGGCCAGCTGGGCGCCGATCGGGCCGTCGAAGGCCTGGTAGCAGCTGTCGATGACGAGAAGGTGGTCGCGCTCGGCGGCCACCCGCGTCAACTCGTCGAGCTGGGCGCCGGAGAAGACCCAACCGCCCGGCCCGTTCGGCACGCTCACCACCACGAGGGCGCCATTCGTCGCGCGGGCCCTGGCCAGCAGCCGGGCCGCCTGGTCGTCCGGCCCGCCGCCGACCCGCTCCAGCGGCAGCCGATGCAGGGCCGAGACGTTCTCCCACACGTCGTAGTTCGGGTATTGAAGTAGGATTTGGCCATTGTCCCCGCTACTGGCCGCATAGTGCGCGCACACCAGCCGTAGCGCGGAATCCGAACCGGGCGTGACGAGGAACTCATCCTCGGGAATTCCGAAGAAGTCGGCTATCGCGGCTATCGCGCCGGCTCCGACCGGGTAGCGGCGGAGTAACTCCGGGTCAACCTCGGTCAGAGCTTGCCGCAGCACTTCGCCGATCCGCGGATGCAACAGTTCGTTGCTGCTCAGATTGAGCCGTGAATCCGGTGAACGCCGCTTGAAAACCTCGAATCCGCCACCGGCGGAACCAATGCCTGGTGGCACAGTCACCCCTGACCGAGATTTATTGACAGTCGCACATGTCGGCGCCTACCATACGAATCCGCTTCGGGTTAGTCAAGGCATCCCTTTATTTTGGAGAAGGCGGCCATGGTCGGCGACCAGCCTGTGTTGAAGTTCGTTCCCGAGGACTTTGTGGTCCGGGAGAATATGGTCGTCGAGCTGACGCCGGCGGAGCGGGCCGAGCAGCACTACCTGTTGATGCGGAAATGCGGCTTCACCACGATGGAGGCGGTGCGACTGGTCGCCGCCGAGCTGGGGCTGCCCTCCACCGAGGTCACCTACGGCGGCCTCAAGGACGAGGACGGGCACACCGAGCAGTTGGTCGCCGTTCCGGCGGGCACCCTGCCGCTGGAGACCGCGGCCCAGGGCTGGTGGGTCGCCCAGGAAGCCGGGCGGTGGCTGGAGCTGCGGCACTACGGCTACGGCAACGCGCCCCTGGAGGTCGGCAAGCTCGAGGGCAACGGCTTCCGGATCCTGGTCCGAAACCTCGACCACGAGACCGCCGCCCGGCTCGGCGCCCGTGGCAAGGTCACCGCCCTCTACCTCAACTACTACGACACGCAGCGGTTCGGAGTGCCCAACGGGCCCAAGCGGACCCACCACGTCGGCGCGGCGATCCTCGATCGGCGCTGGGATGACGCCCTGCGGGAACTCGCCGGCCTCGGCGCGCCGGAAAGCTCCGGCGCCGGGGCGTGGACCGGTGCGCCGGAGGCGTACTTCACCCGGCTCGACCCCCGGACCACCTCGTTCTACCTGGCCGCGTTCGCCTCCGACCGCTGGAACCGGGAGCTGTCCGCCCTGGTCGAGCAGGCCTGTCCAGGGGAGCACTTCCCGGTCGTGGTGGACGGCATCACCTATCGGTACGTGACCTCGCCGCAGGCCGCCGCCCGGGTGCTGGTCCAGGCGACCATGCTGCCGTACGACCGCTACAGCTTCGTCGACGGGGCCCCGGTGGTGCGGCAGTCGCAGCGCACCACGGTGGTACAGACGACGATCTCGGTCGACGCCCCGTGCGACGACCACCGGTTCGCCGGGCGAAGCAGTCTGGGGCTGCGCTTCTTCCTGCCGTCGGGCAGCTATGCCACCGCCGCCGTCCGCCAGGTCATGGCGTACGCGTGAAGTCTTGAGAAGGGCTGGCGCAATGTCGACCACCAACGTCCATGATGAGCTGATCGACACGCTGCGGACGGCAACGCTGACCGTCGATCCGTGGCCGCACAGCTATCTCCCGACCACTCTGCCGCAGGAGTTGGCCCTGCGGCTGTCCCGCTCCTTCGACGGGTTCGCCATGCAGTCGTGCGAGGAGACCGAACGGGAGAAGAGCTACCGGTTCCGCACCACCCGGCTGGACGGGGTGAGCCCGGGCAGCCTGCCGGATCAGGGGTGGGCCGCCCTGGTCGACGTCCTGTCCGGTCCCGCCTACCGGGAGACGATCAGCGAACTGACGCACGTCCCACTCGACGGCAGCGAACTGACCCTCAGCCTCTGGGAGTACCAGAGCGGTGACTGGCTCGCGGCGCACGTGGACAAGCCGGACAAGATCGTGACCCAGATCTTCTACCTGACCGAGTCCTGGCAGCCGGGCGACGGTGGCCGGCTGTTGATCCTCGACACGGCCGACGCGGTGACACCGTCCCGGACGCTTCCCCCGACGTTGGGCGCCAGCGCGGTGCTGGTGCGCTCCGAGCGGTCCTGGCACGCGGTCGAAGCCCCCGCCACCACCGCGGCCCACCGGCGTTCGGTCACCGCCACCTTCTGGCGCTGACCTCGGCGCCGGGGCCGCACCGGCGGGCGCAGTCCGGCGGGATCGCCGACCCGGCCGGCGGTCCGGCCGGGTCGCGTCTCTCCGCCGTGCCGGCGACGCTCAGTCGCGCACCGTGGCCAGATCGCTGAAGACGTGCAGGTTGTAGATCAGGCGGCTGGAGGGCACCCGCGTGCCGTCCGGCCCGGTGGTCCAGGCGGGGAAGGCGCGTCGACCGTGGGTGACCCGGTCGTTGTCGAGCAGCACCAGGTCACCGGCGTCGAGTACGGTCTCGAACCGCACCGCGGCCAGCGCGGCGTCGAGGTCGGCGAGCGCCCCGACGACCTGGTCGGCCGTCTCACCGTTGGCCGCGTGCTCCCGGATGCCCTCCCAGTAACGCAGTTGCCACTCGCCGTCGCCCCTGACCCGCAGGATGGGGGCGACGACCGGGACGTCCGGGTACGGCTCCTCGGTGCTGATCGGCACCCGCGACAGCGTCGAGAGCACCTCGGCGGCGCGCTTTGCGCCGTGGTTGTCCCGCAGCCAGGCCACCGCGTCGTCGAGCCGCGCGAACTGCGACTGGCCGTTGTCGATCTCCGTGTCGGCCAGGCGTACGCCGGGGTCGGCCATCAGCATCATGAGCATCCGGGGCTGCACCGGAGCAGCGGCCCGCGCGGTGTGCGGATCCAGCTTGGTCGCGCCCTGGGTGTACGCCCGTTCCGCGTCCTCGGGCAGCTCGCTGCGGTACCAGACCCGGGTCACCCACTTCGTGGTGTCCGCCAGATCCGGCTGCTCCGCCTGATTGCGCGGCTCTGGCCGGCCGAGTCGGCAGGCGAACCGCAGCAGGACATCCGGCTCGGCCGGGAAGCCCGCGAGCACGGCGATCCCGTCCTCGCGCAACGTCGCCAGCACCCGCTCCAGGATCTCCCGACCCGGCGGGTAGTCGGTCAGGCCGATCCGGGTGACGACCCGCGATCTCGGGTCATTCGACACAACTGGGGTCACGACGCCCTCCATCTACCAGCCCGTCTGTCAGGGCATGGATCCTTGTAAGATCCGGAGCGGGCACAAGTCTCGCGGGGCGGCTCGTCAAGGTCAACCCCGGTCGATGTCACCACTGAACAGTCTGAGGACGACAATGACGGTCGGAGAACCAGCGTTGGATGCTCCTGGCCCCACCCCGGGGAGCGCGCCGCAGCGCGTGGTCGTCATCGGCACGAGCGGGGCCGGCAAATCCACCCTGTCGGAGCCGCTGGCCCGTTGGATCGGTGCCGAGCACATCGAGCTGGACGGCATCCAGCACGGCCCCAACTGGGCGCAGACCCCGATCGAGGTGTTCCGCGAGCGGGTGGCCGAGCGGGCCCAGCAGCCCCGGTGGGTCTTCGACGGCAACTACATCGACAAGGTGAGTCAGACACTGTGGCCGCTGGCCGATACGGTGATCTGGCTCGACATCCCGCTGCGGGTGATCCTGCCCCGGCTGGCCCGCCGCAGCCTCTCCCGCATCCTGCGCGGGACCGAGCTGTGGTCCGGCAATCGTGAGGGGTGGTCGGCCCTGCTCGGCCGCAACTCCGTGCTGCTGTGGGCCGTCCGCTCGCACCGACGGCACCAGCGGGAGCTTCCCGAACGGCTGGCCGCGCTGGCCGGCACCGGCACCCGGGTGGTGCGGCTGCGCTCCTCGGCGGAGGCGGACCGATGGCTGGCGGACGTGACCGACCCGAAGCGGAGCTGAACGGCGTGCGCTATCGGTGCCTGGGGCACTCCGGGCTGCGGGTGTCGGTGCTCGGTCTCGGCTGTAGTCATCTCGGCACCCGGCTCGACGCCACCGGGACCGAGCGGCTCGTGCGAGCAGCGGTGCACGCCGGAGTGGTGCTCTTCGACACCGCCGACGTCTACGGCAAGGGAGCCAGCGAAGAGGCGCTGGGCCGCGCGTTGACCGGGCTCCGGGACGAGGTGGTGATCGCGACCAAGGGCCGGTGGGCCGTCGGCCGGGGCCCCAACCACCGGGGAGCCTCGCGAATCCACCTGCGCCGCGCCGTCGAGGCGAGCCTCCGGCGGCTGGGTACGGATCACATCGACCTCTACCAGATCCACGCCCCCGATCCGAACACGCCGATCGAGGAGACCGTCGAGGCGATCGACGAACTGGTGCGCAGCGGCAAGATCCGGTACGCCGGAACGTCGAACTTCGCAGGCTGGCAGTTGGTCGACGCCCACTGGCACGCCCACTCGTCGCGGCGGACCCGTCTCGTCAGCACCCAGGCGCCCTACAACCTGCTGGACCACACGGTCGAGCGGGACGTCCTGCCGGCCGCCCAGCACTGCCGCCTGGGTTTCATCGCCTGCCTGGTGCTGGCGCGGGGCTTCCTGGCCGCCGGGCCGGACACGGCCCGCGATCCGGCGACCCTGACCGCGAAACAACGGGCCTACCTGACCGAGGAGAACATCCTGCGCCGCAGCGTGCTGGCCCGCTTCGCCGCCGAACGCGGCCTGAGCCCGGCCGACGTGGCGCTCGCCGCCATCGTGGACCGTCCCGGCGTCTCCGCGGTGCTGGCCGGCGCCAGCGACCCGCAGCAACTGGCCGCGAACGTCGCCGCGGTGGGACAGGGGCTCTCCGCCGCCGACGCGGCACTGCTGCGCGCCGACCTGGCAGCCGTCAGCCTGCCGGGGTGATCTGCGCACCCACCTTGATCAGCTTGCCCAACAGGTCGTCGTAGCCGCGGTCGAGGTGTGCCACGCCGTGCACGGTGGTGGGACCGGCGATGCCCAGCGCGGCGAGCACGAGCACGGCCGCGCCGCGCACGTCCGAGGCCTGGAGGGTACGTCCGGCACGGGCGGGTCGGGCCGGGCGCACCCGCGCCTCGCCCGCCGAGACCGTGATGTCGGCGCCCAACTCGACCAGTTGGGTGGCGTACTGGAACCGGTTGTGCCACACCGTGTCCCGGATACGGGCCGGACCGTCGGCACCGGTGAGCAGCAGGGTCAGGAACGGCTGGGCATCGCTGAAGATGCCTCGTGAGGCGACCGTGACGTCGACGGCACGAAGCGGCCCCCCGCCGGACCGGGCCACCAGCGCGCCGTCGTCGGCCCAGTGGAGCTCGACCCCCATCGCGGCCAGGGCCCGCACCTCGGCCGCGATGCCGGTCAGGTCGCCGGGGACCATGCCGGTCAACCGCAGGTCGTCGGCCGCCAGGTATCGGGAGCAGGTCAGGTAGGTGAGCGCCTCGAGCCCGTCGGCTGGCAACCGGTGGGCGTAGTCGGCGACCCGCCGGCCGGTGCCGTGGACGGTGATGCTGGACTCGTCCTGCTCCACCCTGACACCGGCGGCCCGCGCGGACGCGATCAGCTCGGTCACGTCCGGCTTCGGGTACGGGTGGTGGATGACGCTGCGACCCTGTGCCGCCATCGCGGCGATGAGCGCGGTCTTCGTCGCTCCCGAGTAGAGCGGCCCGGTCATCAGGACCGGGTCGTCCATGTAGTCGCGCATGTCGATGTCGGTGCCGGTCAGCCGGTCGGCGGTGGCGACCAGTTCCTCACCGTCGGCGTCCGCCTGTGCGCCGAAGCGCCGCAACACGTCCACGATGTGCCCCACCGGCCGCGCGCCACCGGCGGCGGAGCCGATCCGGCAGCCACCGAAGCCCGCTGCCCGGACCTGTCCGGTGCGGGCCAGCACCGCCGGCACGAGATACAGCGTGCCGTGCACCCGGGTGGAGAGTTCGGACGGCAACTCCGTGCCGGTCAGACCGGCCAGGTCCAGTTCGAGCAGTGCCCGGTCCCGGTCGTGCCGCGCGATCCCACCGAGGTGGCGTACCGAGGCGCAGAGCACCCGGGTGTCGTCGAGGTCGGGCACGTTGGCGATGCGCACCCGCCCGCCGATCGCCACCGCCCCGGCCAGCACGGACACGAGCGCGTGTTTGAAGCCGGCGATCGGAACCGTGCCGGTCAGCGGGACGCCGCCCTCGATCTGCCAGGTCGCGCCGGCGGAACCCCGGGAGACAGGTGTGCCAGCATTCGAAACAACCAATGTCACGGCCCTTGGGTTAGACTCGCGCGACCATCGCGTCAGCCGGGGTCGATTGCCGCTGGGGCAAAGGCGTTCGAAGGCTACCGACGCACTGGCGCACGTGTCCAGTGGCGGCAACAAGTCGAGTGGAGTCGATACGTGGTACGAGAACTCCGTCCCCGTACGGCAGCCGGTGACAAGGCTGCCCGGCTCGCGGAGGACGCCTCGGCGGCGCTGGCGGAACGCGCGTACGAGCACGACCGGAGCGCCACCTTCCCCGTCGACAACCTTCGCGACCTGGCCACCAGCGGGCTGCTCGGTGCGTGCGTGCCCGAGGAGTTGGGCGGGCTCGGCGTGGACACCCTGCACGACCTCACCGTGGTCGTGAACCGCCTCGGCCGGGCGGACGCCGGCATTGCCATCGCCGTGCACATGCAACTGGCCCGGGAGTGGTACTTCACCCGACGGTGGCAGCGGGAGCAGGACGCCGCCGAGCGGGACCGCCTCGCCACGGCCCTGCGGCAGATGGCCGACGGCACCGCGATCACCTGCGGGGCCACCTCCGAGGCCGGCACCGACCACGACCATGTCATGGCCGAGGCGACCCCGGTGGAGGGCGGTTACCTGCTGAACGGCCGCAAGATCTTCGTCACCATGTCGGCGGCGGCCACCGATTTCTACATCCGGCTCCGCGTCCTGACACCGGACGGCTACATGTTCGCCTCCGCCCACGTGCCACGGTCGGCTCCCGGGCTGACGGTGGTTCCCGGGTGGGACGCGCTCGGCATGCGTACCTCCGGCAGCAACGACGTCGTGCTCGACGACGTCTTCGTGCCGGCCGAAGCGCTCTCGCCCCGGGGCCAGTGGGGGGTGTGGAACGCCGCCACCCTCCAGGGCCGCACGGTCAGCAACATCGGGCTGCAAGGGGCCTACCTGGGCTGCGCCGAGGCGGCCCGGGACATGGCGGTGGCCCAGATCGGAAAGAAGCTGCGCGCCGGCCGGTCGGGCCCGTCAGGTCTGGTGCACGCCGTGGGCGAGCTCGACCTCAAACTGGCCACCGCCCGCGCCACGCTGCAAAGTGCCCTCGGCGTGGTCGACGAGGCATTGGCCGGCGAGGCCGATGCGGTGCCGGCGCCGGACGGGATGGAGATGATGGTCGCCTTCCAGTGCGCCAAGACCGCCGTGACCTCCACCGCCATCGACGTCGTCAACACCGCCATGACCCTGGTCGGCGGCGGCACCTACCTCTCGTCGCATCCGCTGTCCCGCATCTACCGGGACGTACGCGCCGGGCCCTTCATGCAGCCCCACGCCCCGTTGGAGGCCCTCGACTTCATCGGCAACGCCGCGCTGGGCCTCTTCTCGCAGGGTGTCGATGCTTGACGCCCGGCTGCGGCGGGCCCGCCGGGCCGCCTACGGCTGGCTGTTCGACCGCCTGTTGCGGGTCGACACCACCTCGGCCCCGGTCGGGTCCGTCGCCGACGGGGACCGTCGCGGCTACGAACCGTCCGAAGCCTGGCGACTGTCCCGCATCCTGCCGCCGGCGGAGGTCGGGCCCGACGACGTGTTCGTCGATGTCGGCACCGGAAAGGGGCGGGTGCTGCTGGTGGCGGCCCGGCGCTACCGGGCGCGCCGGATCATCGGCGTCGAGGTGGACCCCGAACTGCTGGCGGTGGCCCGCCGCAACGTCGCCCGGCTGCCTGCCCGGTCGGGCATCGAACTGGTCGGCGAGGACGTCAGCGCCTGGAAGATCCCGCCCGACGCGACGATCCTCTACCTGTTCAATCCGTTCGTCGGGCGGACGTTCGAGGAGTTCCTCGCTGGCGTGCTGCGCTCCCAGGCCGACCATCCACGCCGGATCCGGTTGGTGTACGCCAATCCGGTGATGCACGACGCGGTCCTGGCCGCGGGCTTCCGGATCGTCCGCACGCACCGCAAGCTCACGCTCTACACCCGAGAGGCCTGATGACCGCCGTGCGTACCATCGGACAACGCGTCGCCGACCTGGCCGAGGCACACCCCGAGCGGGCCGCCCTCGTGGCACTGTCCAGAAACGGCTCGGCGACGACGGTCGGATACCGCGAGTTGGACCGCCGGGCGAACCACTGCGCCGCCGTGCTGGCCCGACACGGACTCGGCGCGGGAGACGTGGTCGTGATCGCCCTGCCCAACGGAGTCGACCACGTGGTGGCCACGCTGGCCGGCTGGAAGCTCGGTGCGACCGTACTGCCACTCGATCCACGTTCCCCGGCCGGCGACACCGCGCAGATCCTCACGGACGTCGCACCGGCGCTCTTCGTCGGCGTACCCCGCCAGGAACTCCCGATCCGGGTGGTCGATCCGGTCGAGTGGGGCAGCGGGGAGTCGCACCACGCGCCTCCCGAACCGTCCGGCCCACCCCGCAGCGCGCTGGCGACCGGCGGCACGACGGGGCGGCCCAAGGTGGTGGTGCGACGTCGTCCCTGGACCTTCGATCCGGGCGCGCTGCCGTCACCGCACGACCGCGCCGTGGGGCTGACGGCCGGGCAGGTCCAGCTGGTCACCATGCCGTTGTTCCACGGCGGCTTCGGTGCCCTGCACCACGGGCTCGCGCTCGGGCACACGCTCGTGACCACCCCGATGTTCATCCCTCGGTTGGTGGCCGAGGCGATCGAACGGTACCGGGTCAACGTGCTGCGGCTGGTACCGACGATGATGCGGTTGCTGCTGGAACCCGGCGGGGTGCTCGGTCGTGACCTGTCGTCGGTCACCGCGCTGCACCACGGCACCGGGCCCTGCCCGCCAGAGGTCAAACTGGCCTGGCTGGACCTGCTGGGACCGGAACGGGTGTACGAGAGCTACGGTGCGCAGGAGCAGATCGGCTTCGTGTGGATCCGGGGAGACGAGTGGTTGCGCCATCCCGGCAGCGTCGGCCGGCCCGCTCCCGGCACGGTCGCCGTCGTCGTCGACGGTGAGCCGGCCGCGCCCGGTGTGGTCGGTGAGGTGTTCCTGCGTCCGGCGACGGCGAAGCAGCCGGAGTATCTGGGCAGCGGCCCGCAGTTGGTGGCCTGGCGGGACGAGTACCTCAGCGTGGGTGACCTCGGATACCTCGACGCCGACGGATACCTGTTCATAAAGGGACGGGTCCAGGAAACCATCAACGTCGGTGGGGCGAAGGTGTACCCGGCGGAGGTGGAGGCCGTGCTGACCAGCCATCCGGGGATCGCGGACGCCTGCGTGGTCGGCCGGACCCACCCGATCCGGGGTCAGGTGCCCCACGCTCTGGTGGTCCCGACCGACCCGGAACTGTCCCAGGCCGAGCTGGACGCATACTGCCGCGCCCGGTTGACGCTGCACAAGGTGCCCGCGTCGTACGAGTTCACCGCGACGTTGCCCCGTAACGACGCCGGCAAGCTCCGGCGCGGCACCGTCAGCGTGTCGTAGCTTCGCCCTTCGCGAGCACCTGCCGGTCGATCTTGCCGGTCGTGGTGCGGGGCAACGCCGCGTGCAGCTCGATCCGACTGGGCACCATGTAGTCCGGCAGCCTGTCCCGGCAGCCGGCGAGCAGGTCGGCGACGGTGACGTCCGGCCCGGCCACGACGTGCGCGACGATCCGGTGCCCGAGCAGCGGATCGGGAACGGCCACCGCGGCGCAGTCGGTGACCGTGGGATGGTGGTGCAACGCGCTCTCGACCTCACCCAGCTCGATCCGGTAGCCCCGGATCTTGACCTGGAGGTCGCGGCGGCCGAGGAACCGGTAGCCGGCGGGCTCGTGAAAGCTGACCAGGTCACCGGTGCGGTAGGCCAGCGCGCCGTCCCCCGATCGCGGATCGACGCCGAACACCGCCCCGGTACGCTCGTCGTCACCGAGGTAGCCGCGCATCACCGTCGGCCCCCGCACCCACAACTCGCCGGTCTCCCCCGGTTCGGCGATCCGGCCGTCGTCGGTCACCACGAAGGTGTCGACCCCACGGATGGGCAGGCCGATCGGCACCGGCCGGTCGTCGGATCCGTCCAGGTCGGTGACGTGGTGGAAGGTGCAGACGTTGGTCTCGGTCGGCCCGTAGAGATTGGTGAACCGGGCGTGTGGCAGCAATCCCGTCAGCCGCCGCAGCATCGGCGTCGGGAAGACCTCCCCGGCGAACAGGACGGTACGCAGACTCGGCAGGCCCTCCCGGGCGAGGCCACCCCGGGTCGCCAGCAGCACCAGCGCCGACGGCACCGAATACCAGACGGTGATCCCGCGGTCGCGGATGAAGCCGGCCAGTTCCACCGGGAACAGCATCGCCGACCGCGGGACGAGGTGCAGTGCCGCGCCCACCCGGGCGCTGGCGAACAGGTCCAGCACCGACAGGTCGAACTGCAACGGCGCGTGACTGGCGAACCGGTCGTCCGCCGACGGTCGCAGCTCGTCGACCACCCACTCGACGAATGCGAGCGCGTTACGGTGGGTCAGCATCACGCCCTTCGGCTTCCCGGTGGAGCCGGACGTGTAGAGCACGTACGCCAGTTCCAGTTCGGTCACCGCCCGTCCGACCCGGCCCGCATCGAGCGCCGCCAGGTCGGCGCTGCCGCACAGGGCGACGCCGTCCGGAGCCGCCGTCGACGGGGCGTCGCCGTCCAGGCACAGCAGCATCGACAGCGGCGCACCGGCGGCAACCAGGTCGGACCAGACGGCGGACTTGTGGTGGCTGGTCAACAACACCGCGATCCCGGCGTCGCGGGCAATGTAGCCGAGCCGCCGCGGTGGAGCGGACGGGTCGAGCGGAACGTAGGCCGCGCCCGCCTTGAGGATGCCGTAGAGGCCGACCACCGCCTCCAGTGACTTGTCCAGGTAGAGGCCGACCCGGTCGCCCCGGCGCACCCCGTGTCCGATGAGGTGGCGGGCGACCTGGTTCGCCCTGCGGTCGAGCTCGGCGTAACTGGCCCGCCGGTCCGCGTCGACGAGCGCTGTGGCGTTCGGCGTCGCGTCGGCCGCGGCCTCCAACAGGTCGTGCAGGACGTGAGGCATTGGCACGACAGCAGGATGCCACACGTCGCGTGCCCCGACCGTCGGCGTTGCCGGCACCATCGTTGCCCACGCCCGGCCCGCCCGGCGAGAGGATCCCGCATGACCGTCCCGGGTGGCGCGATCACCGGAACGGCCTGAGGCATTCACCGGCATTGACGCTGTTCGGCGTGCCTTACTAGGCTGCTCGCGATCATCTGCCGTGCAGAAAGTGGGCCAGTGCGCGTACCGTCACCGGCAAGCAGCATCCGGGCAGCTCTCAGCCGGTGGTGGCCGATAATTCGGCTGTTGCCCCGCGCGGGCCGCCGCACTCTCGCCGTCGCCGTCGTCCTGCAGGTCGTCTGTGGCGTCCTGCCGGTCGTCTTCGCGGTGTCGATCAGTGTCGTGTTGAGCCGGGTCCCGGAGGCGGTGGGCGTCGAGCTGACCTCGCCCGCCGGGCGGGGGCTCGCCGTGGGACTGGCCCTGGCCGCCGGTGCCGTCCTGGTCCAGCAGATGCTGGTGCCCGTACAGACCGCCGTCGGCGAACTGGTCACCCGCCGGGTCGACGGCTACTGCGCACAACTGCTGATGTCGGCGTGCGCCCGCGCCGACAGCATCGCGGCGCTGGAGGACCCGGCGGTGCAGGATCAGCTCAACGACATCCGTACCCCGTTGAAGTCGGACTGGTCCACTCCTGGCGGCGCCTGCGCGGGCTGGCTGGCACTCATCGCCCGGTACGCGCAACTGACCGCCGCCGTGGCCGTGGTGGCGGTTGTCTTCTCCCCCGTCGCGGCGGCGGTGTTGGGCATCGTGGCGCTGGTGATCAGGTTCGGGACCCGGGGCTCGCTGCGGCGGTTCGGCGACCTTAACGCGACTCTTGCCGGCAGCCGACGCCGCCTGCTCTACCTCTTCGAGCTGCTCACCGGTCCCTCGGCGGCGAAGGAACTGCGGTTGTTCGCCGCGCTGCCCTGGCTCCGCGACCGCTACCGGACCGAGTTCGTCGAACACCTCTCCATCGTCTGGGCCGGCCGGCGGCGGATCATGTTCGCGCCGTTCCTCCGACTGGCCGGCGTGGGCCTGCTCGGCGCCGGCGCGGTCCTTGCCAGCCTCGCCTGGAGCGGCGCGCACGGCCAGCTCACCCTGCTGCAACTCGTCGTCGCGATACAGGCCGTCCTCGTCCCGATCCGGTTCGGCGTCCACTTCCCGGAATCCGACGTGCAGACCATGTTCGGGCTCAACTCGCTGCGGGCGCTCGACCGGGTCGTCGCCGCCACCGGTGCAGGCTCAGGTGGCCCGGAGCAGAAGTTGGATGACACGGTGACGCTGATGCCGGCCCGGGAGATCCGGTTCGCCGGGGTCAGCTTCGGCTACCCGGGCAGCGACCGCGACGTTCTGCGGGGCGTCGACATCACCCTGCCCGCCGGTACGTCGACGGCGATCGTCGGCCTCAACGGCGCCGGCAAGACCACCCTGATCAAGCTCCTGACCAAGCTCTACCAGCCGGACAGCGGGCAGATCCTCGTCGACGGCCGGGACCTGACCGAACTGGACTCCCGGGCCTGGCAGCGCCGGCTGGCGGTGCTCTTCCAGGACTTCTCCCGGTACGAGCTGCCCGCCCGTGACAACATCGGCTTCGGCTCGGTAGAGCACCTGGACGACCTGGCGGCGATGCGCCGGGCGGCCGAACGCGCCGACGCCGCGGGGCTGCTCGACGCCCTGCCCGACGGGCTCGACACGACCCTGTCCCGGCGCTACCAGGGCGGCACCGACCTCTCCGGAGGTCAGTGGCAGCGGGTCGCGATGGCGCGGGCGCTGTTCGCCGTCGAACAGGGAGCGGGGGTGCTCGTCCTCGACGAGCCGACCGCGCAACTGGACGTGCGGACCGAGGCCGAGTACTTCCAGCGCGTACTGGCCCAGGCACAGGGGCTGACCACCGTCGTGATCTCACACCGCTTCTCCACCGTGCGGCACGCCGACCAGATCGTCGTGCTCGACGACGGCAGGATCGTCGAGCGCGGCAGCCATGCCGAGTTGATGGCGTCGGGCGGCCGGTACGCCGAACTGTTCCAGCTTCAGGCCCGCCAGTTCGCCGAGGAAGGCATCCGGCTCGAACCCGAGGTGGCCGCATGAGGTCGGTGGTCAGCGCGGCCAGCTTCCTGATCCGCTCGTCGCTGCGGGCGGACCGGCGGCGGCTGGCGGTGGGCAGCGTCCTGCTCCTGCTCGGCTACGCGGTGACCCCACTCGTGGCCCTGTGCCTCAAACTCCTCACCGACGCGGTGCTCGGGCACGAGGTCACCCCTGCGGTGCTGGCCGCCGTCGCGGTTGCCGCCCTGCTCATCGGCGAGCTGATGCTCGGTCACTTCGCCCACCTCTCCTACTTCGAGCTCGGCGAACGGCAGGAGGTGGCGCTACAGGAGGAGATCGGCGAACTGACCAACGGAGTCGCCGGCCTGTCTCCACACGAACAGCCCGAGCACGCGGACAAGGTGGCCCTGGTCCGTCGGGACACCTGGCAGCTACGGATGGTCCTGGAGTCGCTGCTTCGCGTCATCGGCCTGGCCGTCCAGGTCGCCCTCACCGCGATCCTGCTCGCCGAGATCAGCCCGTACCTCCTCCTGCTGCCACTGGCCGCGGTTCCGTCACTGCTGGCCGGGCGACGGGCCCAGCGGATCGTGGACGCGGCCCGGGAGGCGACCGCGCAGGACACCCGCCGGGCCGGGCACTACCTCGACGAAATCACCTCGGCCGCCAGCGTCAAGGAGGTCCGCATCGGTGGGCTGGCGGACGAGTTCGTCCGGCGGTACGGGCAGACCTGGTCCGGGGTCACCGACGTCCTGTGGCGGGCACAGTGGCGGTCCGCCCTGATCCGGTCGGGCGGTCAGGCCGTCTTCGCGCTCGCGTACGCGGGTGCCTGTCTCCACGTGGTGCTCCAAGCCGTCGACCAGCGGGCGGCCATCGGTGACGTGGTCCTCGTGATCGCGCTCGCCACCGCGGTGAGCAGCCAGGTCGGCAACGGCATCGAGCTGGTGCAGACCCTGCACGGTGCGGGCGCGATGGTGGAGCGGCTGCGCTGGTTGCGCGCGGCGGCCGGCGCCGACGGCCCGGCGGCACCGGCTGACCCACCCGAGCGGCTCACCGACGGCATCGTGCTGGACCGGGTCAGCTTCACCTATCCGGACACCCATGGGCCGGTCCTGCACGGGATCGACCTACGCATCCCGGCCGGGTCGACCGTCGCCGTCGTCGGTGAGAACGGGGCGGGCAAGAGCAGCCTGGTCAAACTCCTGTGCGGGTTCTACCAGCCGAACGAGGGGCGGATCCTGGTCGACGGCGTGGACCTCGCCACCCTGTCCACCGTCCGGTGGCGGTCCAGGATCACGGCGCTGTTCCAGGACTTCGCCCACATCGAGCTACGGCTGCGTGACACCGTCGGAGTGGGCCACCTGCCGGCCGTGGACGACGACCGGGCCATCGACACCGCGCTCGGCCGTGCCGGTGCCGCCGACCTGCCGCACCTCGTACCCGGGCAACTCGACGGCATCGTCGGCAAGACGTACGCCGACGGCGCCGAACTGTCCGGTGGCCAGTGGCAGCGGCTCGCCCTGGCTCGTACCCTGATGCGGACCGACCCGCTGGTGATGGTGCTCGACGAGCCCGCCTCGGCGTTGGACGCGACCGCCGAGGCGGAGCTGTTCGACGGATACCTGCGGTCGGCCCGGGAGGCCGCGCGCGCCTCGGGCGCGATCACCCTGTTCATCTCCCACCGGTTGTCCACGGTCCGCACGGCGGACCTGGCCATCGTGCTCGAAGCGGGCCGGGTGGTCGAGCAGGGCACACACGCCGAACTGATGGCTGCCCCGGGCAGCTACGCGGAACTGTTCCGCATGCAGGCAGACGCATACCGCTGAAGGAGTGCTGTGGACGGCGACCGTCAGGTCCAGGTGGGAATCGACGCTGGTGGCGAGCCGGTGACGGCCGCGTTGACCTGGGGCCAGCAGGCGATCTGGAAACCCATCCAGTGGTACGGCGACCAGAGCTCCTACTTCAACATGGCCACCATGTGCGAGCTGCCTGACGGCACGGAGCTGGCCGCGTTGCTCGACGTGCTGCGTCGGCTGACCGAAGCCCACCAGGGGCTGCGGACACACTACGTCAACAGCGACGACGGGCCGCGCCAGCAGGTCCAGCCGGCGGGCACACTCACCGTCGAACTGCGCGACTGCGAACGGGAGCAACTGGAGGAGACTGCCGCCGGCCTCTTCGACGAGCTACGGCTGCGGTGCTTCGACCACGCCCGGGAATGGCCGGTGCGCTTCGGTGTCGTACGCGTGGCGGGGCAGCCGCTCCGGCTGGTCATCGTGGCGTCGCACGTCTGTCTGGACAGCCGGTCGATGCGGCTGGTCACCGACGAGATCACCGCCATGCTCGAGGGAAAGCCCGCCGATCCGGGGCCCGAGGACCGGTGGCAGGCGGTGGACGAGGCGAACTACCAGCAGACGCCGGCCGGGTCGCGCCGTAGCGCCGCCGCGCTCGACTTCTGGCAGCGCACGTTGACGTCGATGCCGCACACCATGTTCGACTTCGCGCCGGCGCCGCCGGCGACGCCCCGGTTCCAGTCGCTGGGACTGAAGTCCGCCGCGCTGGCGGTGGCGGCCGACCGACTGGCGACCGCCGGGCGAATCTCCACCTCCAGCGTGCTGCTCGCCGGTGCCGCCGTGGCCCTGGCCACGATCAGCGGCCGGGACAGCAGCGCCCTGCAACTGATCGTCGGCAACCGGCACGACGATCTACGGCAGCGTCTGCTCGCACCGACCTCGCAGAACGGGATGTTCCACATCGACCTCGGCGACGGCGACTTCGCGGGGCTGGCCCGACGCTGCTACCGGGGTGGCCTGGACGCCTACCGGTTCGGCTACTACGACACCGCCGCGCTGGACGAGATGATCGCCTCGACCGGCCTTCAGCAGGGGGTACGACACGACCTGGCCGCGTACTTCAACGACATCCGCGGCGGTCAGGACCGGTGGGACGAGATCGACGGGGCAACGTTCACCCGCGCCGACGTCGAGCGGCTTCGCGAGCAGGGAGAGGAGGTCGTCATCGGCGCCTGGGACGTGCAGGACTGCAAGTTCTTCTTCAACGTCGACCGGGCACCAGGCCAGTGCCTGATCAGCGTGCTGACCGACACCGCCTACGTTCCGTCACCGATGGCGGTGCTACGCGGGGTGGAGAACCTGCTCATCGAGGCGGCGTACCGTCCCGTCGCCCTCGCCGAAGCGGCAGACCTGACCGGTCTCCGCCCGGCCGTACGAGGCGAGGACTGGTGGCCGATCGAGTCGGGTTGGATCCGGCCGCAGGCAATGGTCGAGGTGCTTCGCGCCGCCGCCGGTACGCAGGACGTGGCGGTGTTCCGTGCCGCGGACGGGCGACTCCTCGCCTTCGTCGTCGGTGACGGCGAGGTCGACGCGCTGCACCGCCGGGTGGTCGAACTGCTGGAGGACCGCACCGATGCCGTCGCGCCCCACCAGTACCACCTGTGTCCGCGCCGCCCGGAGGCGGGCGACGACCTCGACGCGTGGTCGGCCGTGGGGGTCACCCGCTCGGGATCGGGACGGATCGACGGGTGAGCTCGGCCTCGATGGCGGTGGCGGCGGCGTCATCGCCGGCCGCCTGGATGCCGAGCAGCGGCGTGACCACCACGTAACCGTTCTCGACCAGCCCCGCGTCGGTCGCCGGATCCAGCGGGAGCGTGGAGCCGGTGAGCCGCAGTTCGATCTCGTCGTCGCGTACCTCGGCGATCGTCGCGCGCGTCTGGCTGAACGCGGCGAGCCGTCCCCACCGGACGCCGCGCAGTCGTGACAGGGGCAGATCGGGCACGTTGACGTTGAGGACGGTGCGTTTGCGGGCCCCGGCCAGCCACGTCAGCGCGAGACCGGCGACCTGGGCCGCCGATTCGAGATTCTCCGGTCGACGTGCGTGCAGGCTCACCGCCAGGGCGGACATGCCCATCGAGGCACCGGTCAGCGCGGCACCGACGGTGCCGGAGTGCAGGATCGACCGGCCGGTGTTGGATCCCACGTTGATCCCGGCGACCACACACGTGGGCGGCGCGCCGAAAGCCCCCATCCGGGCCAGCATCACGGCGAGCGCGGGCGTCCCGTCCACGCCGACGAACGTGACCCCGTCGACGGTCGTACGCCGGATCGCGATCGGCCGGTCGACGGTCAGCCGCACCCCGGTGCCGGCGCCGCTGGCGTCCCCGATGGGGGCGACCACGGTGATGTCGTGGCCCGCGCCGGAGAGCGCGGCGGCGAGGACCGCCAGGCCAGGAGCGTCGATCCCGTCGTCATTGGTGACCAGTACCCGCACGGTCGGCCGATCAGCCGGCAGTCGGGTCAGCGGACGTGTCCCGATCGGCGACCAGAGTGGCGAACGAATCGACATCGGGTGCGTCGAAGATGTCGGTGACAGTCACCGTGACCGCGCACTCCTCCTGGACCAGCTCGACGATCTGGAGCAGCGCCAGGGAGTTGGCGCCCAGATCGAAGAAGTCCGCCGTAGGGTCGACGGATTCGATCTGAAGCACCCGCCTGACGATGCCCATGACCTGTTCATAGGGGCCCAGGTCGCTCATCTTCACCTCTACCGGCTGGCGTTTGACTCCGGGATCCTACCGGCTGCCCCGAGGGCGCAGCAACGATCACCGATTCGATGCGAAGCCGATGACGACCAGGTTCGAGCTGTCGCCGAAACGCGTCGGCGATCCACGCCGCCCGCACCCATGGAGCGACGTTGCCGAAAGCGTAACTTACTGGTTACGCTTCCGGCGTGGACGAGGTGGTGGCCGCGATCGCCGATCCGGTTCGGCGGGAGATCCTGCTGATGCTGCGCGACGAACCGCTCGCGGCCGGCCAGATCGCCGACCGGTTCGTGATCAGCCGGCCGGCCGTCAGCCGTCACCTGCGCGTGTTACGCGAGGCCGGCCTGGTACGCGACACGGCCGACGGACGCAGGCGTGTCTACACACTGGTCGCCGCGCCGCTCGACGAGCTGGCCGGGTGGCTGGGACGGCTGACACGCCCGTCCGGCTGGCAGCACCGCCTCGACGCGCTGGAGACCGAGGTCTACCGCGCCCGCCGCGAGCGGCAGACAGCCGCCGGGCGACACCCATCCCAGAAGGAGACCGCATGAGCCCGACACCCACCGGCCGGCTGATCGGCGACGACCTTGTGCTGACCCGCACATTCCGCGCTCCCGTGACTGACGTCTGGGCCAGCCTCACCGATCCGGCACGCACGGCGCGCTGGTTCGGCCCATGGCAGGGCGACGCCGCGCCGGGACGCACGATCAAGGTCCAGATGGCGTACGAGGAGGGCAGGCCCTGGATGGACATGGTTATCGACGCGTGCGAACCGCCACGTCGGCTGGCGGTTTCCGCGGTGGACGAGCACGGCAGCTGGCACCTGGAGATGATGCTGATTGAGAATGCGGGCGTGACCGAGCTTCGGTTCACCCAGCACCTGACCGGCACGGAGGGCGTCGGCGAGGTCGGACCGGGCTGGGAGTACTACCTGGACGCGTTGACCGCCTCGCACGACGGCCAGCCGGCGCCGAACTTCGACGACTACTACCCGGCGATGAGGGAGCACTTCGAAGCACAGCGATAGCAGCGCAGTCGGCGGCATCTGCCCGGTGTCGGCCCTCGACGCGGCGAGGCGGAGCACCCGGATGCCGGGCGAGGCCTCGCGAGGCAGCGGGGATTCAGCGGGCGGCTTCCGGCTCGGACGACGGCCGCCACTCCCGCCTGATCAGCCCGTAGACCCACGAGTCAGAGACCTCGCCGTTCACGACGCAGTCCTCCCGCAACGTCCCTTCACGCAGGAACCCGAGCTTCTCCAGCACCCGGGCAGACGCCGTGTTGCGTGTGTCGGTCTCCGCCTGGACGCGATTGAGGTCCAGCGTGTCGAATGCCCACCGCAGCACAGCCCGTGCGGCCTCCGTCGCGTAGCCGTGGCCCCACGCCGCATGGTCGAAGCAGTAGCCCAGCGATGCGCTGCGGTAGTCCGGGTTCCACCGCGTCAGGCTGCACCAGCCGATGAACGCCCCGTCGGACAAGCGATCCACGGCCAGCCGTGCCCCGGTGCCCCCTTCTGCCATCTGCCGGCACGCCGTGATGAACCGCTCGGAGCGCGCGCGGTCGCTCCACGGTGGCGCGTCCCAGTAGCGCAGCACGTAGGCGCTGCTGTGCAGCGCGAAGAGGTCGTCCGCATCCGCGTCGTGGAAGGGCCGCAGTCGAAGGCGAGAGGTGTGCAGCGTGGGGGTGGGCAGCGGCATGCCCGTCATGTTTTCTCCCGTGATCGGTGGCCGTTCCACCAGACGTCTGATGCGGTCAGAACAGTGGCGGAGCCGAAGCCGGGTACGGCTCGCAGGGCTCCCTCTGTGATCGCTAGGGTCGTCACCGTGAGCGGTGACCACGGCGGCGCTTGGACGCTACACCGGCGTGACGATGGCGCGGTACTTGCTGATCTCGTGGTGACCGGAGGCGACTTCCCGTGGCTGAACGCGCGTGTCGATCCGAGAGAGGGCCTCGCGGAAGTCCGGCCGCTGTTCGCCGAGGAATTGCGGCTCCTCGACGGCATCGATGAGGATGTCGAGTCCTGGGAACGGGCGTACGAGGCCGTCCGGAACGCCGTGACGCTTCGATACCCAGAGGGCCGGGAGGTTCCTGAGTTCCTTCTCCACATCGATGGCAACGAGGCGTGGTGGCGCTGGAGTGACGAGCCGTTCGACGAGCAAAATGCCTAGCCAGCGCGCCCGCTCGGTGGCAGATGCACGCACCCGGCCGCCAGAAGTCAGACCGCTCGAACCTCGGCAAGCCGCCTGACTGCGTACTCGTCGTCCCAGCAGACAGCGGCTTCCCATGCGGCCGACGCCTGCCAGGCGATGTCGAACGCACCGTCGTCGAGGCCGGCGGCGTTTTCGGGCAGCACGAGGTCGAGGTCGGGGACGTCGACGTGCGACTCGTCCCAGTCGATCAGCGCGACCTGACTCGCGGTCATGCGGACGTTGCCGGGGTTGTTGGGGTTGCCGTGGACGACGCATGTCTGACGTCCCGCGAGTCGCGCCCACGCTGCTCGGCATCGCGCAACGCTCTCAGGCGGCATCGCACCGAGGTCGATCTTCGTCCCGGTCTCGGCGTGCAGGAGGTCGGTCGACGACCGCCAGCCTGGGCGTTGCGGCCAGCCCCGCGTCAACCGATGCAACTCGCGGAGCGCACCGGCCACCCGACGCCAGTCGGCCTGCGTCTCGGGCGGCCCGCCATCCAGGTAGGTCATCACCACCAGACCGTCGGCGAACAGCCGGCCGTCCATCGTCGGGATCGGGACCGGCACGGTCAGGCCCTCACGGTCGAGGTGTTGGAGAAGCTCTGTCTCCCACGCAAGATCAGCGTCGCTCCTCGTGCCGAGACGACCGACCGCGCGGTGCCCGTTGACGCGCACGCTCCACACGTCGTTGGCGACTCCGCCAACGAGCGGTTCGATACGAGCGGCGTCCTCACCCCACTGCCTGAGTGCCTTCCACCCCACCGGCCATATCGTACGGGGTTCCGAACCCGTTGTTCTCGGCACGAGCGGTCGGCTGACTTGTCGGCTTCGCAGGCGCGGACCTGACCCTCGCTCAGCGGCAGATCCGGATTTGCCATGCCGTCCTGACCAGCACCATCAGCACCGAGTGGCTCTGACCGGCCTTTAGAACACGCCTCAGATCTCCAGCCGGAGTCCGGCCCATCGGTCGAGCCATCCCTTGGTCTCCACACGGCGCTGTACCTTTGCGCGGCCCGCTGCGTTGTCGAAGGCTGGAGAGGGGCGGACAACCATTCCCACAAGGTCCGCCAGCCCATGGCAGGACACCAGGCGAACAGAGTCACCCCGTAGCGTGACCGCGACGCACGTCGCCGTTTCGGGCCAGCGTGATATCGCGTCCAGTGCGGACGTGTAGGGCTCACCGCCACTGCGCAGATGCATCCGGGCCTGATTGCGGATCTCCCAGGGCACCCCAGGCAGGGCCACCATGGCCTGGGCTTCGGCGCTTGCGTCCTCGCGTGGCTCCAGCTTTTCCGGGTCGAAGTAGGCGACATCCACGTCGCGCTCCAGCGAGACCGGGAGGTTACTGATCGCGTCCCAGACGCGGTTACGTACGAAACCGGCACCGATCCACCAGTCCGGTAATCCAAGTTCGGCCGTAGCCCGAAGGATTCTCATCGCTCGCGGGTCTGACTCGATTACGCCCACAACGTCCTGCGCGCTCATGACCACCCTACGGACCCTAGACCAGCGGACGTCTGCACCGCTTGCGAGGCGAGGGCTGGGGGCAGCGCGAAACGTGCTCCGGCGCGATCATCACCGCGGACATCCGCTCATGCCGCGGACGGCGCGGATCGCAACCGTACGATTCGCGGCGGCGGCGACGGCTGGCGCGCCATGTAAGCAGCAGTAGTCGATGCCTTCGAGTACGAGGCCGTCTTCCTGCGGTCGCTACCTGCCGAGCACGGCGCCACCGTTGAGGCCGATGATCTGACCGGTCAGGTATCCGGCGCCGGCGGAGGCGATGTAGGTGATTGCCGCCGCAACGTCCGCTGGCGTCCCGGGGCGGCCGACAAGGGTGTCGGCGATCTTTTTGGCGACGAAGTCGGGAGTGTCCTGGCCATGGAAGATGTCGGTGTCCTGGATGTAACCGGGAGCCAGGACGTTCACCGTGATGCCGTCCTTGCCGAGTTGCCTGGCCAGCCCGAGAGCCCATCCGTGCAGCGCGGCTTTCGCCGCCGCGTACGATCCGGCCGAGTGCGTACCCGCGCCGCCCCGTTGGGCGGCCGCCGAGCTGATCATGATGAGCCTGCCGCCCGGTCGGGTCAGTTGGCCCAGCAGCGCGTTCGTGAGCAGCACCGCGGTGATGAGGTTGGTGTCCAGATCACGGCGCCAGGACGCGGCCAGGGCGTCGAGCCCTTCGCTGTCCGGCGGCGTGATGATCGCGCCGGCGTTGTTGACGAGCACGTCGACCTTGCCGAGTTCCGTGATGTGGTCCGCGGCGTGTTGCACCTGTGCCGGATCCGTCAGGTCGGCGACAAGCGGGATCACCAGGTTCGACCCGACCGTCTGGTTGATGTCCCTGCTGGCCTGACGCAGCAGCTCAGCACGTCGCCCGATGATCACCACCCGGTCGCCGTGGGCGGCGAAGGTGCTGGCGATCTCGCGGCCGATGCCCGTCGCGCCGCCGGAAACGACCGCCAGGCGTGACGAAGTGACCATGCTGGAACAGTAGCGAACCGCCGACCCGCCCCAGCCAACTCAACCCCCGCCGTGATGCCATCGCCGCACCTCCCCGTTGGATCACGACTGTGCGCGCTCATCGGCGCGTGTGCGCCGGCGGACCTGGATCAACGCCGGCATGGAGATACCCTCGTGCCTCTGTTGCAGGTGCTGTGGTGCCCGCTGGACCACCCCGAGGGGGCTACAACCCCGGTTACGGCTTTACTGGCGGCGCAGCATCGACGTCAGCCAGCCCTTGACCGTGGCCCCTCGAACGTCGGCAACCGACACGGCGCACCACGTTCGGCACGACAGATCGGCGCCGGACGTACGCGCTCAGATAGCGTTCGACGTAACCGGCGACTCGATGCCGCCGAGAATTGGCGGGCGCACAACGGGCGCCTTGACAGAATGCCAGGGTGATCAAGGCTTCGCTGCCTGGCTGGCTTCCCGACCTGGATGGCGCGATCGTCGGCGGCCAGTTGCTGCGCGGCTGGGCGCTCTCCGAAGTCTGGCGGATCCACCTTGACGGTGCCACCCGGAAATCGGTGATCGCCAAACGAGGCGTCGGCGAGCTGGCCGGCGAGGCGCGGCGTTACCACGAGTTGGTCGTTCCCCTCGGGATTCCCGCGCCGCAGTTGCTCACAGAGGGCGGCCCGGGGGTGATCGTCTTGGAGGACTTGGGCGGCGACAACCTCGAGGTACGCCCGACCGCCGAAGGCTACGAGGAGGCTGTTCGTGTCCTGGCCCGGATGCGCGCCGAGTCGGCCCTCCGCCTGGCTTCCGACCCGACGCTGGCCGCAGGTCTACGTCGGTCCACCGCCGATTTCATTGCGGTCGCGACCCGGGCCGACACGGCGATGACGGCCCTGCGCCCAGACCTGGCGGGCGCACTCGACGACCCGATCCGGGCGATGACCGCCCGTCTGCAACGGCTGTCCAGCGAACCCGCAACCATCGTGCACGGCGACTTCCAGGCCAAGAACCTGCTGCACACCCCCACTGGCGGAATCGTCACCGTCGACTGGTCGGACGCCTACGTGCAGTCGCATTTCGGCGACCTCTACCTGCTGCTGCGCGAGTGCCGCAAACAGGGCCAGATCGACAGCGTACGGATCGGTGCCCTGCCGGAGTTCTTTGCGCACGAAGCGGGAATCGATTCGCGTACGGTGACCGACCAGTTGGTGACCGGCGGCCTGTGCTGGACCATCTGCGCGCTGCGCTGGGTCGTGGAGATCGGCGTCTATGCGGCTCCGGTATCGCACGGGTGGATCGACGAACTGGTCACTGATCTTCGGGTGTTGGCCTCGCGTCACCGATCAGCTTGATTCTGGTGAACGGCAACGGCAAGGACGTCGCTCGAACGGAGCGTGCACGCTGCCGCGGGCTCCTTGCCGATCAGGTCGGCGCAGGGTGGGTTGGTAGAGCAGGCTGTGTCGTACTTTCGTTGACCTGGGAGGGCAACGTCAGCCGCACCTACACTTCTGGTGATCATGTGGCCCGGACGGGCCGCCCGGCAGACTGGAGAGCCCTGTGCCCGACTTGCTCCGTCGTCCCCGAGTCCGCAGTCTCGTTGCCGCCGGTGCGGTGGCCGGCGGTCTGGTGATCAGCATGGCCGCGCCTGCGCACGCCGACTACAGCAGCCCGCACTACTCGACCAAGACCAAGTGCAACGCGGCCCGACCGGCCTACGTCACCTCGTACACGTCCCCGGGGCCGTGCCAGGCATACATCTACAAGGACGGCACGGTGGCCTCCTGGGCGTTCACCGTGTACACCCGGTACTGAGACCTGACGGAAGGTGCCACCACAGCCGGTGTTCCACCCGACCGGCAGGGCACCGACAACGGGTGTTGGCCCTAACGCGCACGATGCGTGCACCGCGATGATTGAGCGGCTGACCCGGTCGTGCGCAGGCACCGCAACCGTGGCGTGGCAGGCTCCGGCCGCCACGCCACGGCGGGCGGCTAGCAGTTCACGTTGACGCCGTCGATCTGGTTCTTCAACTCGAAGTTCCACTGCTGCCACGCCGGCACGGTTCCCCAGTTCACCCAGGCGGAGCCGGTCCAGTTGTACACCGTGATGCTGTTGCCGTAGGTCAGGGCCGAATTGGCCCAGTTGCGGTAGCCGTTCAGGTCCCAGAAGCCGCAGCCGTTCAGGACGACACCGTCCCCGGTGCCGTTGTCGCCGTCGTAGAGGCAGGGGTATCCGTAGACGCAGGCCCATGCCTGGGCCGAGGGGCCTCCACCCGGGGCGATCTTCACGCCCCCGTTCGCCGGCACGACGCCCGGCGGCAGGGACGACGGCCCGTCCGCCGTCGGCGCGACGACGATGGAACTCGTCTCGTTCGCGTTCGCTGCCCCTGCGGAGACAGCGGTGCCCGCGACGACCAGCACGGCGGTCGCAGCGAGGCGGGCGAGGAATCGGGTCCTGATCACAGTCTTCTCCCCGTTCGTCCGGCGGTCCCTGCATCGACCGCCACCATTCTCGGCACGATACAGCTCGTCAACAGTGGATCACACTGAGTTATTTTCGCTCTCTTCGGACCAGCACGCCCTCGAAGCCGAGGGCTCGTCCAAGGCCAGCGGATTACCAATCGCTTCCTGCAACCAGGCCCGGAGCCGGTCCAGCAGGTCCCGGTCGGGCGGCGGGGGCAGGGCTCGAAGCAGTTCGTCCTCGCTCGCCGGACGGGCCGCCAGCACCGCATCCCGCAGCAGCGACCGCCCGACGGAGACGCCGCCGGTGACACCGACGTTCACCTCACCCCGGCGGAGCACGTACGCGTGGCTGTCCTCACGCCGAACATAGGTGAGCCCGCCGCCCTCTGATGTGCAGGCGGCCTGGAAGCACGGGTCCTGCTCGGCGAATGTGACATGCAGCGCCACGCGCACGCTGGCGGCGCCGCCGGTGTGGTCGGCGGGGGCGTAGCCCACGCCCCGAGGGATGCCGAGTGGCTGGGCCCGGTAACCCGGCAGGTCGACCACGAACAGGTCGGCCGGTCGTTCCTCGGCGGGCAGGTCGACGGCGGTCGCCGGGCGTAGCGTGCGGGTGGCGCGGCGCAGCAGGTCGCGGTCGACGGCCAGCGAGCCAAGGACGACGACACCGCGGTCGCCGCGGGTCACCTGGTATCCATGCTCGACGACCCCACGAAGATAGACCGCCCCGCCCGGTTCGGTGGCGCAGCTCTCCACCGTCGGGGCGGCGTCGAGGTGCGGCTGGCCACACTCCCCCCGCGCGTCGCCGACGACCGGGCCTGCGATCACGTTGACGTAACGCGCCGGCGGCACCCCGGCCGGGCCGGCGGGCGCGAACTCCCCGGCGCCCAGTTCACCGCCGTAGGCAAGGTCGACGGGACGGTATCCCGGGACCTCGACCACGTACGCGGTTCGACGGTCCAGGGCCGCGTACCGCAGCCGCTCGGTGACCTCGTCGGGGCCGGAACGGGCGAGCGCGACGAGGCCGAGGCCCAGGAGACCGATCAGCGCGAGCCCAGCGGCGAGCCGTGGCCGCCACCCGCGCAGCAGCAGTCCGGCGACGAGAACGTACGGCACGCCGCCCAGGAGCAGGGTGAGCGTCGCGTCGGAGCTGACGCCGAGCGCCACCTCGTCGGTCCAGCGCCAGCCGAGCCGGGCCAGGGCCAACCCACCGACGAGGACCAGCAGCGCCCAGAGGCCGGGACGGGCGCCGAGGACCGTAACGGACGCCGTGGACCGGGCGATCAGCCACAGCAGCCCGACGGCGAGTGCGCCAACGACCAGCAGCCCGACCAGCACCGCACCCCAACCCACGAAGAGCAGCGGGGTCAGCGCGGGGATGGCAGTGGTCAGCAGCGCCGACCCGAGCAACCAGACCGCGCCGAGCTGCCCCAGGACGCGCCGCCCGACTGCCGGCGGGCCACCCCGGGCCCCCGTGACGTCCGGCTCCACACCCACGCAGGACGTTGTAGCAGAGCCCACCCGGGCGCCGGGTGCCCAGGGAGCGCCAGCGGCAGCGGCCCGGGCGAGTGGCACTGACGTAAATCAATGTAGTGTTTCATCGATGTGAAGTGATGGGTCGCTGGCGACCTGTCGGGGCAACGCCGCCTCCACCTCACGTAACCGACGATATCCAGGGAGAACAGACCATGAACGAACATCGGGAGCGGCGGCTGTGGACGCGATGGCGGCGGGCAGCCCGAACCGCCGTCGCGGCAGCGGCCTCTGTCGGGATCACCGTGCTGGCCCTCGGGTTCACGGCCGGTGCGGCCACGGCGGGCGTCAGCTCTGCCGACCAGGGCACGCCGAACGCCTCGCTCGCCGCCGGGCCGGTGTCCCGGGTCGCTGCGGGCAATCTGCACACCTGTGTGATCCGCACCGATGGCGCACTCTGGTGCTGGGGCAACAACTTCTACGGCCAACTCGGCGACGGGACCAGCACGGACCGGACCGCTCCGGTCCGGATCGGCGACGCCACCACCTGGGCGCGTGTCGACGCCAGCATCAGCACCACCTGCGCGGTACGCACGGACGGAACGCTGTGGTGCTGGGGCCAGAACCGCCACGGGCAGCTCGGCACCGGCACGACCCCCTATCAGGCGACCGCCCCGGTGCAGGTCGGCACGGCGACCACCTGGGCGAGCGTCACGACCGGGTACGCGCACACCTGCGCCACCCGCACCGACGGGACCCTGTGGTGCTGGGGCAGCAGTTCGGACGGTCAGCTCGGTCTCGGCATCCGGGACTACCGGGCCACACCGACGCAGGTGGGCACCGCGACCACGTGGACCGGCGTGACGGCCGGGTACGTGCACACCTGCGCGGTCCGCGCCGACGGAACGCTGTGGTGCTGGGGCGAGAACGGGTACGGCCAGGTGGGCGGGGGCCTCGGCTTCCAGACCACCCCACTCCAGGTCGGCACCGGCACCACCTGGGCAAGGGTCGAGACGAGCATCGACTCGTCGTGCGCGACGCGCACCGACGGTAGCCTGTGGTGCTGGGGTAACAACGGCTCCGGGCAGCTCGGCGACGGCACCACCACCCACCGGTCGGCCCCGACCCGGGTCGGTAGCGCCACCACCTGGACGGACAGCCTCGCCACGTCCTACCACGCCTGCACGCTGCGCACCGACGGCAGCCTGTGGTGCTGGGGCGACAACTCGTTCGGGCAGCTCGGCGACGGCACCACCACCCACCGGTCGACGCCGGCACAGGTGGCCCTGCCGGGCTGACCGCCACCGACCGACGAACGAGGCCGTCGGTCCGCGCCGCTGCCGTCTCGGCGGCCGCGCGGACCGGCGGCACCTCACCATCGGCCGGTGTCGCGCAGTGCGGTCAGGGAGAGCAACCGCACGTTGCCGGCGCCGATCGCGGTCTCCCACGGGACGCCGACGAGCAGCTCAGAACAGCCGGGCGATGGGCTGACGACACCAGGCGAAGGACGTCACCTGCGTGACGCACTTCGCCTGGTGAAGTGAGACGGTTTTGCTACTGCTGCGTCAATCACAGCACCGCTTCAGCTCGCCACCGGCGTCGGCGTGTGAACGGTTGTCGGCGCTTCGTCCAGTGCCTTGCGGCGCACGCCGCGGATGAGCAGGTAGCCGATCATCCAGAACTCGCCTACGGACGCGGGATACGCCATCGCGTCGAAGAGGACCTGTGCGTCGCGGGCGAGGTACAGGACGAACGGGCTGAGCACGTACCCGACGCCCCCGACGACGAGGATCCATCCCAGGACGCGGGGCATCCAGCCCGAGCGCAGCACGCACCAGCCCATAGGGATGAGCCACAGGCCGAAGAACAGTGCTCCCACGCCCCACATGTTGAGGCTGACCAGGTACAGGACCTGGACGGTGGCCGCCGGGTCACCGACCGGGTCGACTGAGACCTGCAGCGCCGTGCCCAACATTGCCGCACTCACGAGGCCCACGACCGCGTTGACCAGGCCGAAGGCGGCGATCCCGCTCGCGGCAAGGGAGTTCACGGTGCGGAACAGGCGATAGAAACAGACGGCGGTGAGGGCCTGCATGACGACCATGGCCAGTTCCAGGGCCACGCTCGCGCGGGCGAGCGAGCCGTGCGTGACCAGGTTGGCCAGCGTCGCACCAGGGTCGTCAGCCGCGTAGAGCCGTGGGCGGAGGATGAGGAAGCCGAGTGCGGCGGTGATGGCCATGCCGAGGTAGAACAGCCCGGTCATGCGGGCGGTACGGGTTAGCGCGTGCATCGTGGCTCCTTCTCGGTCCGGACGAGGCCTCAGGGTTGTGCGCGGTCTCTCCTTGATTTCGGGTGCGTGGAACCGGGCCGCGAGGCGGTCGCCTCGCGCGCCGTGTCGGGTGGTGGGGGCTACTGGTCGGTGTCGGGGTATCCGAAGACGTCGTCGAGTGGCACCTGGAACACCCGCGCGATCTGGAAGGCCACTTCCAGTGACGGCGAGTAGCGGCCCTGTTCGATGGCGATGACGGTCTGGCGGGTCACCCCGATGTGGTCGGCCAGCTCCGCCTGGGTCATTTCGCCGTGAGCGAAGCGCAGCGCCCGGATCGAGTTGGTGACCCTGGTCGGCTTGCCCATGGCTACCAGCCCCGCCGGTACGCGACGATCTTCACCGCCGCCGACGCCAGCGCAGCCAGGACGAACGCCAGGTAGAGCGCGTGTGCGATCCAGAAATGCTCGACCTCCGCCATCGCCAGGACCAGTGGCACGAGCGCGGCAATGCTCATGACGTAGAACCCGACGTACTCACCGCGCCGGTTGACCTCCCGATCGCGCTCGTCGGTCTTGCCCGCGTCCCTGGGCGAGGCGATGGCGGCCACGATGGTCAGGACGATGCTCGCGCCGATCCCGACGCCGATCGCGGTGAGCATCGGCCCCACATAGGCGATCCTCGCCACGCCCGCACCCGGCACCTTGGACAGGACGATCGCCAGGTAGACGACCGGAACAACGACGCCGACCACGGCAGAGATCCAGGTGCGCTTCTCCTCGGAGGACATGTCCCGCTCCCATGTAAAGAAAACTTGACAAGCCAAAGGTAAAGCAGCTTCGACATGGTGTCAAGAATCTTTAACCTGGCCCGAGGTTGGTCGGCACCGGCGATCGAGGGCGGCCGGCGGCAGCACCCTCGACGCGAGCGGGCGCGTAGTGGCAACCGGCGGCCTCGATCAGCGGAGCAGGAGGGCGCGCTCCCAGTCCGTGGCGGGGTCGTCATCGGTCGCCCAGGCGTGTAGGGCCAGAGCGATCCCGGCGGCGCCTTCGAGAAAGCCCGCCCGGTCGGGGCCGCGCTGCCCGCCCGCGTCATCGCTGCGGTAGCCGAACGGCGCGGCGGGGTCGAAGAAACCCAACACCCGGTCGGCGAGTCCTGGCAGGTGGGCGGCGAGCCCCCGGTCGCCGGAGTCACGCGCGGTACGCCACACGGTGTGCAGCAGGCCCGCCCAGCCGTGACACAGCCCGCAGTCGGCCATCGCCGTCGTGGCCCGCACAGCCGCCGACAGGGCGTCGACGGCGGCACGCCGCCAGTCGGCGCGGTCGAGCGCCCGGCCAGCGAGGAAGAGGGCACGGGTGACTCCGGCGGTGCCGTAGCACCAAGCCGGGTTGGCGGGTGCGGGCACCGATCCGCCGGCGGCCTCGACGTCGAACGGAACAGCCGACGGCCAGTGGCAGTCGTCGACTCGCCAGTCGAGCACCCACCCGGCGATCCGGGCGACCGCCTCGGCCTGTCCGTCCACCTCGACGCCGGCTTCGACGGCGAGCGCGAGTAGTGCCATCACCCCGGGAACGCCATGTGCCAGCCCCAGGTTGAAGTGCCCGTGCGGGTACCGCGACCGCTGGCCGAGCGCGGGTGGCCCGAGCACCCACCAGCCCGGTACGACGTGTCCGTGGGCGGTAACCGGCTCGGTGAGCCGCACCAGGTAGGTCAGCGAGTCCAACAACAGATCCCGCTCGGACGGGAGCCAGCCGAGCACGTACCTGGCGACTCCGCAGATGCCACCGATCACGTCGTAGACGGGTCCGGGCATTCCCGGCCGCCCGGCATCCAGCCGTTCCTTCTCGGCCGCGAGCCGGGCGCGCAGCCCGGCGGCCAGATGCTGGTCGAGGCGGTCGAGCAGGTTGGCGTAATCACCGGGGCCGCGCCTGGCGCACCGGGCGGCGAACGCGAGCGCGGGCAGTCCGGCGTACAACGCGTCGGCGGCGCCGGTGGCGAGGTGACCCGTCGCGGCGGCCAGATGCGCGTGCGCGTGCCGCCGGTGGTGGTCGTCGACGTACGCGAGTTCGGCGAAGAGCAGAGCCAGTCCGGGGTACCCGTCCGAGAGCGACAGCGGCGACCAGGGCGCCCGCGGGGCCATCCCCGGTGGGCGGTCCCGATTCGCGTCGGCGGTCACCACCGACACGAGCCGATCCGGGTCGACCAGTCGCTGCGCGATCTCCGTCGCGGTCCACAGTGCCGCCTTCCGCGCGCTCACCGCCCCAGCCTCCGCCGGTCCCGGTGGGTCGCCACCGCGCCACGCGCCACCGCGAACGACCGCAGCTCCATGTCCCGGTCCATGCCCGCAAGCCGGTTGTGGTGCATGTGCAGCAGCGACCGCAGCACCGCACCCTCCGGCGGCCACGAGCCGTCGTCCCGCTCCCGGATCAGGCGCCCGTACCGGGTCACCGCGTCGGCCCGCGCCTCCCACGCGGCCAGCACCGCAGCGCCACCCGGCGTATCCCGCAGCCCTCCCCAGCCCGCGTACGGGTTGATCAGCTTGAGCGCCGCCGGACGGTGTCGCTGGAACCAGCTGTGCTCGGCGCTGCGGCCGAACTCCTCGGTGATCCAGTCGACGGCCGGCTCCAGACCGCCGCAGAAACGCACCGCCAGGTCGATGTGGTTCGCCGCGGTCAGGAGCGTGGTGTCGATGTCGAGCGCGCCGCAGGCCAGTAGCCGAAGTTGCTCGGCGACGGCGACGCTGTCGACGTGGAACACCCGCTCGGCCGCCTCGATCGCCTGCGGTCCGCCGTACCGCTCCAGCTCCGGGTCGTAGGTGTCCAGGACCAGACGCCGCGCCATGCCGGCGTCGCGCAGCCGCGTCATCCACTCCGTGAGCCGGGGCAGCACCCCCGTGGTGAGAACGGCGGATGCGCCGTGGAAGCGCAACCGCAGGTGCGGGTCCGGATCGCCGTAGCGCAGGAAGAACCAGCGGTCGACGTCCAGTCCCGCCGCCAGCGCCGGCACGCCACGCAGCAGTTCGTCCTGCCGCTCGCCGGAGCAGTACACCGAGGCGTACAACCATTCCCCGCCGGGCAGGTGCCGTCCGGTCGCGGGACGGCGCCGCACGCCGCGCGGCCGGGCCGGACGGTGCACGGAACGCGCCGCCAGCAGCGGAAACACCAGCTCGTTCCGGTACGCGCCGTCCGGGTTGCCCAACCACCCTGTCCCGGCGCCGGCGGCGGCCGGCGCCTCGGTCAGCACGACGAGGTCACGCCGGCGGCCGAGTTCGTGCCGCAGCAGCCGCAGGTGGGCCCGCTCGTTCAGATCCAGCTCGATGCGGTGGTCGGCGTAGGCGAGGCAGACCTCGTCCGGCACCCGCCAGCGCGCCCGCCAACTCGACAGCTCCGTCAGCCAGTCGGTGAACGGTGCTTTCTGGTCGCGTAGCCGGTCGGCCGGCCGCCAGCGCGCCAGCGCGAGCACCCCCCGCCCGTACCGCACCCGTGGCGTGTACGGCAGGACCGAGAGGCCTCCCCAGTCCCACGGCAGCCAGCGGCGTACGCCGATGCTGCTGATCTCACGCAGGAAGCGCGCCGCGTTCGGGGACTCGTTGTGCGCGTTCAACAGGTGGAAGGTCGTCGGCACGATCTCCCGGCCATCGGAGGTGTCGATCACGAACATGCCGTGCGGGTCCGCGCCGACGGCCAGGTCGGCCAGCCGCCGCACGGTCGGGTCAGCCATCTCGGCGAACGCCGCCACCGGCAGGGTCGCCGGCGCCCACCGCGGCACGTGTGCCACGTTGCCGCCCCGGGGAGTACGTACCTGGTAGGTGAGCTGTACGGGACACGCCCGCGGGTCGACCGTGACGCCGGCCCGGGCGACGGCCCCGAACGCGTCGCGCGCCTCGCCGTCGAACAGGTACGCAAACCGCCCGCAGCTTGCCGCCGCCTGACCAAGCGCACCGACCACGATCAGCCGGAAGTCCCCCTGTTGCAGGGCCGGCACCGACTCCGCGAGCAGGTGGGTGTGCAGCTCCAGCGAGGCCGGCGGGCGGCCCTCGTCGGAGGCGCACGTGGCCAGCAGCGGGTGCTGGTCGGTGAGGACCACCTCCGGCTCTCCGGTCAACATGGACTCCTGGACCAGCTCGGCCAGTATCCGGTCCCGGTCACGCTCCGGAGCCGGTTCCGGGCGACGGAACCGGGAGGTGGGCGGCATGCGGTAACCGGCCGGGGCGCCCATACCGACGTCCGGGTCGAGCAGTTCCGTCAACCCGACGAGCCGGCCCTGGCCGTACCGTTCCAGAAAGTCGTTGTGATACTGGCGCAGGGCCGCCGTCCCCGGCTCCTGCGGGGCGAGTCGCCACAACAGCTCCGCGAGCCGTTCGGCCTCGACCGCCACCTTGCGGGGCAGGGCGACGTCGGCGTCCAAGGCCAGATCCACCTGCACGGTCGGCTCCTCCGGCGACATTCCGCGCATCCGTTCCCGCACGGCCGTCAACGCGGTGCGTCCGTGTCCCAACGGCTGGCTGGAGTAGCGGGCGAGGTCGCCGCGGAGTGCGTCGAGTTGCCCGGCCACGGTCGGGCACACCGCCGTCAGCACCCGGATGACGTGGCCGAGCGGGTCCGCGGCGTCCATCCCGGGACGCAGCTCGGTGAGGAGCAGTTCCTTGCGCACGAGCAGCGTGAGCATGGCATCGACCATGTCGGCCGGTACCGCGCGGAACGCCTCGGCCACCCGGGCCGCCAGGTCGCGGAACAGGATCGGCACGCCCGCCAACTCGGCGACGAGCCGCACGGCGGCGGTATGCCGCAGGCTCACCTCCTGCACGGCGGTACGCGTCCGTTGCCCCTCGGCGGAGCTGGGCACGTAGGGCAGGACGAGCCGGTCACCCCGCGCGAAAGACAGGTTGTTGAAGACGACCCGGAGACGGGCGAGCACCTCGGGTCGCCGCTCGCAGTCACGGATGACCTCACCCAGCCACTCCTGGTCCGGTCGGGCCGAGCGCCGGTGTTGCGTACCGAGGCGGACCTTGGCGTCCGCCGGGTCGTCCACCACCGAGACCGGTGCGACGCCTGCCATCAACCCGAACGGGGTTGACCTGCTGGCCATACGCAGTCGGTAACTGGTGAGCGCGCGGACCGCCCGGCGCAGGTCGGCGGGAGTCGATGCGGGCCGGTCGGATCCCCGGTCGAGCAGGGCGTCCAGGCGGTGCGCCAGTGATGGGCTGGAGATCGAGATGGCTTCCGGGACGAGCGGATCGCTCGCAAGCTCGGCCAGCGTCCGGACCGCGGCGTCCGCCGGCTCGTCGGCAGCCGCCAGGCCGCAGGCCCGGCCAACCGGATGGACCGGTGCGCGCAGCAGGGCGACCTTGGCGGAGCAGAACAGGGGTTCGCGGGACATGGGTATCTCGTTCTCCTTATTCTCCACGGGCCGTGGTGCGGAAAGCGGGTGCCACCGGCCAGCGGCACCCGCTTTCGTCACTCGCGGTCGGTCAGCCGACCGGACCTACTACGACACGAAGCCGTCAGCAGCTCGTGCAGGAGCTTCCGCAGGTCAGCGCCGGGCAGGTGAACAGCGTGCAGGTGAAGCCGGTAGCAGTCGGTTCCTGCTGCGCCGGGACCACCTTGATCTCCCGGACATCCAGGTCGAACGCGTCGCTCAGGTCGAGCGCCTCGTCCAGCGGCCTTTCGAGGGTGGTCACCACGGGTGGCATGAGGATTCCTTTCGATCGGTGGGCACTCGGACTGGTGGTGCGAGCCGGCCGGCCGGGGGGGCGAAGAGCAGGTGCTCTGGTACGGCCCCCGCAGGGAATACGGGACTCCCCGCTTGAACCAGCATGCGATGAAAAAGAAGTCGCAGGGTCCCGCTGACTGTTCGGAACAGTCCCGAACGGCTCGGTCATGACGTCGATCGAGGCCTTCGGATCCTTCGGGCAGCGCAGAGGGCGTCCGGCCTGATGGGATCGGCGCGCACCGGCTACCGCACCAGCGGTGGCCAGTCGACCCGGCGAGTCCAGACGGAGCCGAATGTGAGACAGACCTGGTGCGGTTGTCGGAGTCCGTTGGTGCGCACGCCGACAATCTCGTTCACCGGCCACAGCGTGTTGAGGGCGGGTCGCCAGAGCCGGATGAAGGTGTTCTCCCGCCGATGATGGAGGCGGTCGCATCGTCCGCGCTGAACGACACAGACCCGACGTCTGCCAGCCCGACAACAAGCGTGTCCCTTTGCGACCAGGTGCCTCAGTCGTCGGCCGCGGCCAGGGCCAGGCGGTCGTCAGGCGCGCACGGCCCCCTGGTCGGCCGGGGCTGCCGGTTCCGGATCGGGATCCATCTGCCGCAGCGACTTGCTCGGCAGAGACGCCACGATGAGGGCGAGGTAGGCGAGGCCGAAGATGACGATGACAGTCCGGACGGCGAGGACGTCGAGGACGAGGCCGGCGCCAAGGATGCCGAGCGGGGCCGCACTCATCGCGACCGCGCCGGTGAGCCCGAACACCCGTCCCTGCAGGTCCTCGGGTACCCGTTCCATCATGACGGCCGAGAGCACCGGGTTGAGCGGTCCGGCCGCCAGGCCGAGCAGGAGGCACACCCCCACCGCGACCGCACTGTGCGGGACGATCGCCAACACGAGCCGCAGCAGCCCGATGGCGGTGAAGCAGCCCAACAGGGTCAGGCGGCGCTTGACCACGAAGTACTTCACCAGCGGCGGATAGATGAAGGTGCCAATGACCGCGCCGACACCTGACGCGGCCAGCATCCAGCCGAGCAGATTCCCCTCGGAGAGCACGTCGCGCGCGTACACCGGCAGGATCACCGGCGTGAACGCGTCGTCCAGGAGGTTCGTCACGAACACGAACGCCGTCATGGCCATGACCACCGGCACCGTCTTCAGGACGGCCGCACCGGCCACCATCTCCGAGAGGAAGTTCGGGCGTACGCCGGTCGGCTCCCGGCGCCGGGCGGGTACCCCGAAGCCGACCAGCAGGGCGGCGATGAGGAACGTGGCGGCGTCGATGTACATGCCGACCGCCGCGCCGGAGACCCCGACCAGCACCGCGCCGAGCGGCGCGCCGACCACGAGCCCGAGGCGGGGTGCGCCCTGGAACCAGGTGGCCGCGGTGGTCGTCGGCACGCCGGCCGCCTCGGACAGGGGCTTGAGCAGGCTCAGCCGGGCCGAGGACGCCGGAGTCGAGACCAGGCCGCGCCCGAACAGCAGCAGCATCAGCACCGTTATCGGCAGCCCGACAGTGTCGTTGAGCAGCGGCACCAGGAACACGAACAAGCCCGAGGCGGCATCGCAGATCACGCTCATCCGCCGGCCGCCGAGCCGGTCGGTCCAGACGCCACCGACCGCCCCAGCGAAGATCAGCGGCAACGTGCCCGCGAAGCCGGCCAGGCCGGCCGCCACCGGGCTGCCGGTCTTCTCCAGGACATACAGCGGCACGGTGACCACCGTGATCGCGTTGCCGAAGGAGGACAGGTACTGCGCGACCAGAAGCAGTGCGAACGGCCTGCGTTGACGCACCGCAGACGCTTGTCCCGTGGCCGCGGGCAGGTCACTGATCACATTCTCTCCTTACGGCTCTTGCTCGCTCGAACGGGCAGGCGGTCCATGCACTCATCCGAGACCCCGACCTCGGCCGGGCCGGCCACGGTCCGGGATCAGGACTGCTGGGTCCGCCTCACCCCTGATGGCTTGGCAGACTGACGGCGTGACCGATGAGCACGGCCGCGACGAGCCTGACACCGACCAGCCGCCTCGTACACCAACCCTGAATATCGCGAGGCAACTGGCAAGGGAGTTGGTGGGGGTGGCGACTGTGGAGATTGACGGCGTCGAGGGCGGTATTTCGATCAGCGTCACACCACGTAACCCCGATGCCCGTGCCTTCGGTTGGACGGACTTCTCCGATGAACTCATCCTGCAGGTCGGTGACCACGGCGGCCGATGGGAACTGGAAGCCGGCCCCGAGGACGTCGCTCTGCTGGAAGACATCGCTCGCTCAGTGATCGCCGACAGGGTTCGGGAGGTGTTCGCTCCGGGTCGCTCGGCCATCTCGGTCACGCTCGCCGATGGAGCCGTAGAGACCGAGATCGGAGGCGAAGCACCGGCCGGTTGCCTGCCGCTGCCCTTCTGGCGGCGTTGGTCCCGCGGCATCCAGTACGCCCCGTACCGGTAGTCCGGTGGGAGCGTCAGTCTGAAAGCTCGTATCCGGCTGACCGGACGTGTCTTGATAGCGTGCCCGCCGTCCCAGACGAGCGTGTGCGGATCTACCGGTTCGAGCCCTACGCCGACCACCTGGCCGTCGTGCTCTCCGACGCAGAAGCGACCGAGCGCGTGTTTGACGGGGACACCTGGGACAAGGCCGATGAGGCGTGGCGGATTGCCGTGGAGCGGCACTGCGTCGTGATCGGCACAGCCCGCTATGACTACGTGCCGGTGAGGCTGGACATCTGGAGCGGCCTTCCTGTCTTCGAGCCGCTCGACGCCTATGACCATGTCGTGGAATCCGACGTCGAGTTCCCGTCGGGAAAGCTGGCGGTCACGGGCGCCACGCAGCTTCCCGAGGAGGTGGAACCGATCCCTGTCCCGGCCGGGCGATACCGGGTGCGTGTCGGGTATCTCCCGACCGGGCAACGGCCCTCGAAGTTCTCCGAGACAGACCCGGGCAATCATCTGGAGTACCGGGTCACCATCCGGCCAACGGTTGGGGAACGCGGGGTCCGGATCCTCAAGCAGGGCCCGTCGCCATGGGCCTACTGAGCGCCTGAACAGAGGGACCGGCGCGCCGGCCGATCGCCGAGCCGCAATCTCGACTGTTCACCGGGCCGCGTCAAGGACGGATCGCTGTCCGCCGATCGTGAGCGGCCCGGCATGAGACTCAGCGCGGCCGCCGCGTGGCCCAGACCGCAAGTGCGACGGCCCCGGCCACGACCACCGCACCCACCGCCCGACGCGCAATGACCCGGGTGACCCCCTTGCGAATGCGGCGCCGGAACGTAGCCCGGTCGTTCTCCCGCGGAAACGGCGTGACCGGCTCGGGCACACCGAGGAACGCGCAGAGCGGACCCCATCCGTCACGCACTCTGTAGAACAGCAGCCGATCGGCCGGCACGTGGGCCCGGACGTCGGCGAGGTGCTGTTCGAACGCCGCGACCGCCTCCTCGCGGTCGGTAACCTGGCCGCCTTCGTGCTGGCGGGCGATCCGCTGGACCGCGTCGAGCAGGTCCGGCTCGCGCCGGGGCCGCCAGGTCAGCAGGCGGACCGGAAGCGGCGGCTCGAGCGCCTCACCGATCGTGCGGGTGGCGCTGTCGTACCACTCGTTCGGGTCCCGGACGGTCACGATCACCTTCGCGTCCGGAAACGCCTCGATGACGTACCGCCAGAACGTGGTGGTCGGGGTGCCGACGGCGGAGTTGTAGTCGGCGTAGAGTTGTTTCCAGTCAGCCGACGCAGGGTCTTCCGCCACGGTGAGCCACTCGGCGGCGCGCGACGGCTCGTTGACGAGTTCCTTCAGGTGATAGCACGGACCGAACCCGAGCTCTTCCAGAGCCAGCTTCATCGACGTGGTACCGGTGCGCAAAAACCCGATGCTGATTATCTGCATGGTTCTCCTTCGAGCGGGACGTTCCGACTATTTCTCCTGCACGCTCTGCGCCGCGGGCACTGTTGCCCGCGCGGGTCTCTTTCCGAGCTGGTCGCCGGTCGAATACCACGCGAGCCACGCCGCCGACCCGACGGTGACCACCGCCATCGCGCCAAGCAGGATCCGATAGTCGACCAGCAGCGACAGTCCCGCACCGAGGGCGATGGAGACCGTCTGCGGAAGGCTGACCGCACCCATCGAGGTCGCCAGTGCCCGACCCTTCAGCTCCTCGGGCGTGCGCAGTTGGACCGCCGTGATGAGGCCGGCAGTCGTCCAACAGGCAGCGGCGCCGAACCAGAGCGCACCCGCCGCCACAACGAAGACGTTGGAGGACAGGTAGAGCAGCGCGGCGCCGGCGATACTGCCGATACCGATCGTGACCACGTTGACGTCACCGAAGCGTCTGGTCAGGGCGCCTGACCCGAGACCGGCGGCGATCGTCCCTGCTCCCTGCACGCTGACCAGCACGGCGATGAAGGCCGTCGAGCGGTGCAGCCCGTCATCGACGATCGAGAAGATCAGGGTCTGGGAGAACCCCATGACGAGCAGGGTGGCGCCGAGCGCGATGACCACGCGACGCAGGATCGGTACCCCGAAAACGTGACGTAGGCCGGCAAGCATCTCCTGCCGGAACGCGGCCGGCTCCCTGGCGGGCCGGGCGCTGTCCGGGAACCGGATCCGCCACACGCACAGCGCTGCGACGACGAAGGTCACGGCGTCGATCACCGCCACGGCCTTCCCGCCGAGGACGGTGAACAGCGCCGCCCCGACCAACGGAGCCAGCAGCCGCACGCCGCCGGTGATGGTCTGCATCAGGCCGTTCGCGTCGGGCAGGTCCCTCTCATCCACCGTGGACGAGATGATCGTCGACTGGGTCGGGCCGATGATGATCCCCGAAACGCCGTAACAGAACGTGACGGCGTACAGCACCCAGATATCGCCGGCGTCGTTGACCAGCAGGCACACGAACAGGACAGCCGCCATCACCAGGTTGGCGACGATGAACACCCCACGTCGGGAGAACCGGTCGATCAGCACGCCGGCGAGCGGCGCGAACAGATACGGCAACGCCACGAAGAAGAACGCCACACCAGCGGCGGCATTGCTGCCGGTCAGTTCCTTGGCCCAGATGCCGAAGGCGATGATGAGCGCCCGGTCTCCCAGCGCCGACAGGGTCTGCCCGAATATCAGCAGCTGGAAGCTGCGGTTGCGCAGCAGGACTCGCACGGCAACGCCTCCTCGTCCGTCACGTCGTCGCCAACGGTGCCACGACCTCGTCGACATCAAGGGCGAAGCGTCCGACCAGCCAGGCTACGGCCCTGGTGTTGCGGTCGAACTCGGCCAAGCTCATACTCTCGATCCGGTCGCATGCCTGGTGGTAGCAGGAGTCGTACATCTGACCAGCCTGACCACCGAAGAGGCGTTCCTCCTCGACGGTCTTGATCCCGGTCGTTCCGCCGTGGAAGCCGCCTGTCGGGATGCCGGCCCTGGCAAAGGGTTCGTGGTCGGACCCGATCGCCGCATCCGGCACGGTGCTGTGTGCGAGCCCGCGATCCGCGTAGTAACCGGCAAATATCGCCGCCACAGTGGTGGAGCCGGCCGGAGCGCCCACGCCGTCCATGACGAAGCGCCCGAAGTTCGCCGAGCCGAGCAGTTCCCAGTTGAGGTACAGCGCGATATCCGAGCGCTGCCGGGCGGTGAGATTCGCGACGTAGTGGGTGGATCCGAGGATGACCAGTTCCTCGGCTCCCCACCAGGCGAAGCGGACCTTGTTGCGGATCCGCCGCTGCGCCGGCGCGAGCGCCAGCGCGGTCTGCAGCAACGCGGCGGCACTGCTCGCGTTGTCGTTGAGGCCCGGCCCCTCGGTCGCGCTGTCGAGGTGCGCGCCGGCGACCACGGTGCGGTCGGAGCGGCCGCCGGCAGTCTCCGCCAGGATGTTCTCGGTGATCCCTGAAACTGTGTGACCGCGCAACTCCAGGTGGAGCCGGATCGGTACCGGCGACGCCGCCACGTCCGCGGCAAGCTGCTGGGCGCGCCGTTGGGTGATGGTGGCGATCGGAATGGTGGCGGCCGCGGGGTTGGGGACCGCGGTCCGGTACAGGTTGTCCGGCCGCGGGAGGATCCGGTAGAGCAGCAACGCCCGGGCCCCGGCCTCCGCGGCGACCTGCTCCTGTCGGGTGAGGCCGCAGGAGCCGCGTGGCGCCAGCACCACCGCACCGCGCACCGGCAGGCCGGCGAAGTCGGACGGCTCACAGCCCGGTGTGGGATCGGTGTCGGGAACGACCGCCACCGGCGCCTCGATACCGCCGACCGGCGTCGTCGGGGAGAAGCGCAGGAGGTACGTCCGGATCGGGGCGGCGTTCGGGGTGAGTTCGGTGATCCGCTCGGCGTCGAACCGGAAGTCCTGATAGGGAACCGGCTGCCGGGTCACCCGGTAACCGGCGTCGGTCAGCCGACGGGTCAGGTAGTCGGCCGACTGTGCGAATCCCCGCGTGCCGGTGGCCCGGGTGCCCTCGGTGCGGTCGGCGATGCGTTGCCAGGCGGCCAGGTGGTGGGTCGCGGCGGCACCGGACACCGTGCCCTCCAGGCGATCGGCGAGCCACAGCTTGCCGGCGTCACCGGCTCCACCGGATCCACCGGCCGGCACGGCCAGTGTCACCCCCAGTACCAGTGCCAGTACAGCGCGCATCTCGTCCTCTCCCGCCCGGTTCGACTCAGCGTTTCCATTCCCGCTCGGTGCGTCCTGTGCGAATCCGGAGCACTGTGGTGCCATCGGGGTCGAGACGCAGGCAGCGCTCGTCGCACCAGCCCTCCAGCCTGAACTCGGCGTTGCCGAGGTGCACCAGGGCCAGCCGCTGCCCACCGGCGATCGCCAGCACCAACCGGTCGCCGTCAACGGTGATCTCGGCCGGGAGATCGGGCTCGCCGAGGTGCTCGTCCTCCTCCGCCCAGTCCGCGAATGCGACGGGCAGCGTGAACTGTCGGCACAGCGGCGGCAGTTCCCACTCCTGCAGCGGCACGGGTTGCCGGGCGAAGACGACGTCGGCGTACGGCAGGGTGCGCCGGAAGTCCGCAGGAAAGAGATCGATCACTGCCGGCGTGACGAGGGAGTCGATGACGAGGTGGATCCGGGTGGTCGACCCCTCGTTGCGGACGTGATGGAGCCGGTTGAAGTCGCCGTACCACAGCTCACCGGCCGGCCAGTGCCACTCCCGGTCGTCGAGCACGGTCAGCGCCCGCTCGTGCGTGATGATCGGAACGTGCAACCGAAGCCGCCCCCACGGCAGGCCGCACTTGCCGTCGCGATGGGTGTGTACCCGGGTGCCGGGGCCCAGGGCCATCAGCCGAGCGGAACGCAGCGGTGCCGGGATGGCGTCCAGCACGGCGCGCAGTTCCGGGCAGCGGTCGAGCAACGGGGTGTCGGCGAAGCCGACCATGCCCGCACCGCCGGGATCGGTACGGCCCGGATCGCCGCCCGGGCTGCGCAACGACAGGATCTTCCAGTCAAGGGTCACCTCGGGCATCGGGCCGGCGCTGCCGTACGGCCGCTGGTTCCGCCAGGTCTGGTCGGACAGCGCCCGCACCTCGGCGGCCAGCCGCTCGGGGTCCCATTCGAGGGCCAGCCGGACGGCCTCTGGAAGCCGATCGGTCATCACCGCGGTCATCGCTGGATTCCGGCACCCGAAGCGGCCGGATCCAGCGTGGCAGAGCCCGATGCGGTGCCGCCTGCCGAGACCGGCGCGAGCTGGGCGACCAGGGTGCCCGGGTTGTTCGGGTTCGACTGATCGGCCGGCGCGTGCTGGACCGAGCCACCGATCGCGACCAGGCCGGCCGTGGCCAGATCGCGCAGCACCGCCGCGCGGCGGTGGTAGTGGTGATCGCGCTCCATCGTCTCGGTGGCGACCAGCCGGTTCTGGTGGTATGTGCGGTACACGTGCCGGAGCGTGGCGAGATCGAGGCCGCGGGGCCGCGTCTCGACCGACAGCTCGTACCGGCACTCCCCTACCTGCGCGGTGCTCCGGGGCCGCTCGGGCTCGTCGGCCACCGGCAGGTCGAGCACCATGTCCATGGCCAGGACGCCGTCGGGGGCAAGGTGCGCGGCGACGGTCCGGAACAGCGCCGGACGGGCCTGCGGCGGGATGTGTTCGAGCACTCCCGCGAAGTACACGTAGTCGAACTTCCGGGCCAGGTCGAAGTCGGGTGCGGCCCCGTCGAGGATCGTGATCCGGTCCCGGAGGTCCGGTCGCGCTGCGAGCTTGGCCAGTAGCACCGCGCGCATCGTGGCCGAGCGCTCCAGGCAGTGCACCCCGGCGGCCCGTTCGGCGACAGCGAGGGTGATCCGGCCAGTGCCTGGCCCGATTTCGAGCGCCTGCCCGCCCACCGGGGCGAGGTCGGCGAAGAAGCCGACCGGCGGCCAGGAGTCCGGCCGGGCGCGGAACAGGTCGTAGTAGCCGGCAGCGAACGCGTACGGGTCGGCGGTCATCGTTCTCCCTGGCGGATAGGGCGCCGGGGGCGCCTCGGCGCCGGCGCGGGACGGTCCTGGTTCGGGGCTGCCGGACCGACATCCGGCCCGGCAGCCACCTCACGTCTCACGTGGTCAGTGGTCGTAACGCATGGCGTTCCTCCTCTCGATCAGCTCAGCGCCACCTCGAAACGGCCGACGGTGCGCTGAGTCACGTTCCCCGGGTACGTCGGTGGGCTCACCGACCGCGCCCGCGGGTATCGGTCAGCCAGGATCGAGAACACGATCCCGGTCTGCATCACGGCGAACAGCGAACCGATACAGGCATGGGTGCCGCGGCCGAAGCCCAGGTGTGGATTGGGCGAACGGGTCAGCCGCAGTTCGGCGGGGCCGTCGAAGCGGGCCGGATCCCGGTTGGCGGCGCCGAGCAGCAGGGTGACCGCATCACCCTGGCGCAGCGTGACGCCGGCCAACTCGGTGTCCTGCACGCAGGCCCGGGCCACGCCCTGCACCAGCGAGGTGTACCGGGTCAGCTCCTCGACCGCGGTGTTCGGGTCGGCCGACCTGAACGCGTCAAGCCCGCCGGGCAGGTTCGACGCGCCGGACACGCCAAGCAGCGCCACCGCGGACAGGCTCAGCAACTTGCTGGCCGAGGTGTACCCGGCGTGCAGCGCGACCCGCAGCGTCGTCGCCGTCAGGGCCGCTTCGACGCCGTAGTGCCCGGCGCGCTGCGCCACGAAGCCGACCACGCCCGTTGCGCCGGGATCGGCCAGCCAGCGCGCGGTCAGTGCGGCGAGTTCGGCCCGCGCCGCCGTGGCCGGCGCCAGCCGGTCGGTGAACAGGTGTCCGTCCATGCCGTCGGAGATGGCGTTGGCCAACGGTACGAACCACGCCTGTTCCGGCGCCGGAACGCCGAGCAGGAAGGCTGTGGTGTGCAGGGCGAGCGGCTCGGCGAACTCGGTGACGAAGTCGAACGATTCCCGACTCGCCAACGCGTCGAGCCGGGCGCTCGCTTCTCGCACCACCTCGTCGCGCAGCACGTCACCGTGTGCCGCGCGCACCGCCTCGACGAACAGCCGACGTACCGGGGTCTGTTCCGGCGGGTCGAGCGCCTGGATGCTGCGCGCGGCTGGCGGCACCACCTCACCGACTCGGCTCCAGTCGGTGCTGAACCGGGCGCTGTCCCGGAGGACCGCGCTGCAATCGTCATACCGGGTCAACACCCACGACCGCAGCGGCTCATACCAAAACACCGGATGCTGGTCCAGAAGGGGTCCGTAAACCAGAAAGGGGTCGTGCTGTGCGCGAGGTTCGGCAAGCGCCTGGATCGGATCGAAATCGAGCGAGCTGAACACAACGTTCCCCCGTGCACGTCGGCCCCGGACGAGATGGGCAATCAGAACTATGCTCATAGTCAACATCGTCTGATCACAGAATTTTCATCAGCGACAACTCTTGACGGCAGGACAATCATCGAGTAACACCAATGCGATCGGCATCGGGGGACGGCGTCGTATGGAGTTCGCCATTCTGGGTCCGCTGCGGGTGTCGGCGAACGGCCGGGAGCTGCACGTCGGAGGTCATCGATCCCAACGGATACTCGCCATGCTGCTGCTCAACCCGAACCTGGTCGTCACCCACGACCGGCTGGCGGAGGCCGGCTGGGGTGGCAACCCGCCGGCCACGGTCCGCCGCCAGGTCCAGAATCGCGTCGCCGCACTACGTACCCGGTTCGCCCGGGTGGGCGGGGCCATCGACACCCACGACGTCGGGTACCGGCTGCGGGTCGGCCCGGACGAGCTGGACGTCGACGTCTTCGGGCACCTCGTCGAGAAGGCGCGGCACGAACCGGAGCCGGCCCATGCCGCCACCGCGCTCCGCACGGCACTCGCGCTCTGGCGCGGCAACGCCCTCGCCGGCCTGACAGGGCTGACCCTGGAGTCCGAGGCCGCCAGCCTCAACGAGCGCCGGCTCGCGGCACATGCCGACTGCATCGACGCCGAGCTGGCCACTGGCGAGCACACCCGGCTGCTGCCCGAGCTGAACCACCTCGTGGAGGAGCACCCGCTCCACGAGCGGTTCGCCGGGCAGTTGATGATCGCGCTACACCGTGCCGGTCGACGGAGCGAGGGACTCAACGCCTACCGGAGGCTGCGCCGCCGCCTCGTCGACGACATCGGGGTCGAGCCCGGTGAGGCCGTCCAGGAGATCCACCGGGCGCTCCTGAACGGCGACCTCGACGAGGCCTCCCCGTCCGTACCGCCGGCCGCCACGACCGCCGCCGGCGACGCGGTGCCCGTCCCGGTGCCGCGCCAGCTGCCCGCTGACGTCACCGAACTCGTGGGCCGGGGCGCGGAACTACTGCGGATCCAGCGCGCGCTCGCCGTGCTCGACAGCTCGGGTCCATTGGGGATCGTGGCGATCGAGGGAGCCGGCGGGATCGGCAAGTCGGCGCTGGCGATCCACGCGGCCCATCGCGCGGCAGCGGCCTTCCCCGACGGTCAGCTCTACATCGACCTCCAGGGATACAGCGAGGGCCTGCACCCGCTGGCCCCGCTGGAGGTACTCGCCCGTTTTCTGCGCGCGTTGGGCGTCGCCGCGGAGCACGTCCCGACGGACGTGGAGGAGGCGGCCGCCCGCTTCCGGTCGGAGGTCGCGTTGCGGCGGCTGTTGCTGGTACTCGACAACGCACGCGAACCGGCCCAGGTCATCCCCGTGCTCCCCGGCTCGTCGCGGTGTGCGGTGCTGGTGACCAGCCGCCGCACGCTGACCAGCATGCCCGGCACTGTGCATCTCAAGCTGGATGTGCTCACCGCGTCGGCGGCCGTGCGGCAGCTGGCTCAGATCGCCGGCGCGGCGCGGGTCGACGCCGAACCCGGCGTGGCCGCCGACGTGGCCCGCGCCTGCGGATACCTGCCGCTGGCGCTGCGGATCGCCGGCGCACGCCTCACCGCCCGGCCTGGCTGGACGCTACGGGTTCTCGCCGACCGGCTGGCCGACGCGCAACGGCGGCTCGACGAACTCGAGGTCACCGACATGGGGTTCCGCGCGAGCCTCGCCGTCTCGCACCAGGAGCTGTCCCGCAGCGAGGATCCGTGCGACCGCGCGGCCGCCGAGGCGTTCGGCCTGCTCAGCCTGCTCGACGGTGCCGACATCAGCGTGCCGGTGGCGGCCTGGCTGCTGGACCGGCCCGAGCCGGAGGCCGAGCGGATCCTGGAGCGCCTGGTCGACGCCAACCTGCTCGACACGCCGGCCCACGGCCGGTACAGGCTGCACGATCTGCTCCGGCTGTACGGGCGCGAGCTGGCCACCGGCAGCCAGCCGGTACAGCAACGGACGGCCGCGCTCAGGCGGGTCTTCGAAGGGTACGTCGCGACCGCCTGGAACGCCTCGGCGGTGATTCGCCCCGGGGACTGGCGACTCTCGCAACGCGATCGGCGAAAGGGTCCGGACGGTCTCGACTTCGCCGACGCCTGCGCCGCCCTCGACTGGCTGGAAGCGGAGAGGTCCAACGTGGTTGCGGCCGTGCGCCAGGCCGCCGACACATACGGCATCCCCCCGACCGTACCGGTGCAACTGGCCCGGGCGCTCTACGCGTTCCTGCGGCTACGCGGCCACTGGAGCCACGCGGCCGAGGTCAACCGGATCGCCGGCACCGTCGCCCGCCAGGCGGGTGACCGGCGGGCGTACGCGAACGCCTGGAACGATCTCGGCGCCGCCCTCGGTCAGCTGGGCCGTTCGTCCGAGGCGATCGAGTGCCTCCTGGAGAGCCGGGCGATCCACCGGGAACTGGGCAACGACGGCGGCGAGGCGCACTGCCTGCAGATCCTGGGCGTCACCCACCAGGCAATGGGCCAGTTCGACAAGGCGGAAGACTACTACCGCGACAGCCTGCGCATGTACGAGAAACTCGGCAACATCCGCGGTCAGGCGATGATCCTGGACAATCTCGGCCCCATCTACCGGACGCAGGGAAGATACCGGCAGGCGCTGAAGTGTCACCGGCAGGCGCTGGCGATCTTCGAGCAGTTGGGTGACTGCTACGGCCAGGCCGTCGGACTGCTCGACCTCGGCATCCTGCACCGCGACACGGGCCACCACGTTGCGGCGCTCGACTGCCTGACGCGGTGCCTGGCGATCTACCGTGAGATGGGCGACCGTCACGGCGAGGCCGAGTCGCTGCGGCAGCTTGGCCTCCTCCGCAGGCTGCAGGGGCGCCACCGGGAGGCGCTGGCCTGTCACGAGGCGGCCCAGGCCATCTTCCGCGACCTCGGACGCCCTGCCGGCGAGGCGCCCGATCTGATGATGCACCAGGTAGTCCAACGACTGTCAGAACGCGTCGAGCCACGTCGGTGTGCGCCGGTTGCCGGGGCCCGCGATGCCTCTTGAGAGGTACGGCGGCACGCCTGCATCCGCCTTCGCGCACCTGCGGACAAGCCTCGGACACATTTCTACGGCGACTACGGGCCGGCCATCCTGGGCCCAGTCGATTCGGCGCCTCTGCCGTACGGCAAACGCGTCCCGCGGGTGATCCCGCTGAGAGCGGCCCCTGGGTGCGAGGCGCGCGGATGCTCCCCGCGCACGCGGTGTCAGCGCCGGTCGAACTGTGACCCCTCTGTTTCCGGGCAGGATCCGGAAACAGAGGGGTCGGTTTTCAGGCGGAGCCGACAGCCGGTGACCGCACCCTCGGTCGTCTCACTGACGCAGCTGTCGCCCCGACTGCGGTCGCCCTGGTTAGGTCGCCCTGGTTAGAAGGTGTCGGGGGTGCGGATACGGTCGCGGATCCAGGCGCCGGCCGGCTTGAGGCGGCTGGTGCCGCCGAACTGGCCGCTGCCGCAGGTGCCGGTGGTGAAGACCGCGCCGGAGCGGAAGTCGTCGGAGAAGTTCCAGTTGGTCCAGCTGATCTTCTTGCTGGCCATCAGATCGAGGTAGCGCTGGGCCATGGCGAAGTCGTTCGGGCCGTCACCGGAGTAGTCCTGGGTGCCGAACTCGGTGACGAACAGCGGCAGCCGGTCGGCGGCCCGCGCGAAGGTGTCGTAGTACGCGTTGCCGTGCGAGGCGGCGTAGAAGTGGAAGACGTACATCAGGTTGCCGCCGGCAACCGGGTTCGCCGCGATCGTGTCCACCCCGCCGCCGCTGCCGGAGACGCCGAGGGAGGACCAGTCAGGGGTGCCGACCAGCACCACGGCCTCCGGGTCCCGGCTGCGAATGACCGGAATGACCTGGTCGGCGTAGCTCTTGATGGCGCTCCACGCCACGCCGTTGGGCTCGTTGGCGATCTCGTAGAGCACGTTGACTTTGTCCTTGTGCCGGTCGGCGATCTCGGCGAAGAAGGTGCGCGCCCGGGTCAGGTTGTGGTTCGGGTCGCCGGGGCTGAGCATGTGCCAGTCGACGATGGCGTACATGCCCCGGGCGGTGGCCAGCTCGATGTATTGGTGCACCAGGTCGGTGAAGCGGCGCGGGTCGGTCTCGTACCCGCCCTCCTGGATGTACATCGAGATGCGTAGCACGTCGGCGTTCCACTCCCCGGCGAGCACGTCCAGGGAGGTCGGGGTGGCGCAGTTCGCGTACCACTGGATGCCGTGCGTGCTCATGCCGCGCAACTGGATCGCGCGGCCGTCGCGGTTGCAGAGCTGGCGACCGCAGACCCGGAGCTGGCCGTTGGCCGCGACCGGCGAGACGGTGGTCGGCGGCGGGGTGGTGGGCGGTGCGGTCGTCGGCGGAGGTGTGGTCGGCGGCGCGCTGGTCGGCGGCGGGGTGGTGGGCGGCGTCGTGCCGCCGGCGCAGGGCTGGCCGTTGAGCGTGCAGCCGGTCGGGGTGCCGGTGCCGGTGGCGACGAAGCCGAAGGTCACGGAGGCACCCGGGGCGACCGTGCCGTTCCAGGAGCGGTTGGTGAAGGTGTGGTGCTGGCCGCTGCTGGTCAGCAGCGCGTCCCAGTACGTTCCGACGGTGGTGCCGGCGGGCAGGTCGAACTCCAGCCGCCAAGAGGTGATCGTGCTGCTGCCGGAGTTCGTGATCCGGTAGCTGCCCTCCCAGCCGGAGCCCCAGTCGTTCACCTTGGCGAAGCTCGCGGTCGGTGCCGCTGCAGCGCCGGCCGTGCCGGCCAGGGTCAGTGGTGCCAACGCCACCGCCGCCAGCAGGGCGGCGGCCAGGATCATTCTGCCGCGAAGTCGCACGGGGACACCTCCGGTGGTCGGGAGGGAATCTAGTGCCATCGAACTATAAAGATAGTTAAGTATTAATGCAATGAGACCCGACCCCGGTCGGGCCGGCGGTCCCGGCCGCGGGGCCCAGCGGGGCGACCTCAGGACGCACAGCGCCGCCGCGGCGGCGTCGGGACGCCACGTGGCGGCCAGCCCCGCGCGGTACAGGTGCCGTTCGTCGGCCCCGGCGTCCGCCAGGCTCGGGCCAACGCCCGCGCGTCGGGCTCCACCGGCGGCAGGACCGTGACGTACGCGTCAGGCCCCCGGCCCGACCGCCGCCGCTGCGGCCTGCCGGAGACTGGCGGCGTCGCGCAGCCCCAGCAGCGGAGCGGTCAGCGCGCCCAGCGCGGCACCTGCCGACGCGCCGATCACACTCACGTTGCGTGACGCGCGAATCACGGCTTGAGCGTACGGGGGCGGCCGCTTCCTGTCTCGAGGGCGATGCGTGCGCTGCGTCAGCGGAGCACAGGGGTCAGTCGAGGACGGCGGTGGCCTCCACCTCGACCAGCAGGTCGGGCTCACCCAGCGCGGCGACACCCAGCAGGGTGATCGGCTTGACCGGGTCGATCCCCAGCTTCGCGGCCGCCCTGGCCACACCTTCGCCCAGCAAGGGCATCTTGTCAGGGGACCAGTCGACGATGTAGATGGTCAGCTTCGCCACATCGTCGAACGAGCCACCGACCCCAGCCAGGGCCGTACCGATGTTGAGGTATGCCTGCTCGACCTGGGCGGCCAGATCGCCCTCGCCAACCGGGTTTCCATCCGCGTCGCGAGCCACCTGGCCCGCCAGGAACACCAGCCTCGATCCGGTGGCGATCGACAACTGCCGGTACACCTCGGGCTTCGGCAGTCCGTCGGGGTTGACCAGCTCCACGGCCATGAACCACTCCTCGCATCGGCGGCAGAAGATCGGACGTCTAAACATAGCATTGCTATGTATTGTGGCGCCATGGTCAGAACAAGAGACCCCGCGGTCCGCACCCTGCTGATCGAGCGAGCCGCGCAGATGCTGCGCGCCCGGGAGCCGGTCACCCTACGCTCGCTCGTCGCGGGAACCGGCGTGTCGACCATGGCCGTCTACACCTACTTCGGCGGGATGGACGGCTTGTGGCAGGCAACCCGTCAGGAGGGATTCGTTCGCCTTGCCGCCAAGCTCGAGGCGGTCCCGCTGTCAGCAGACCCGGTACGAGACCTCGCCGCCCTGGGGGCCGCCTACCTGTCCAACGCCCTGGCCAACCCCGACCTCTACCGGGTCATGTTCGATGCCGGCTACGAACTGGAAGACCCCGCAGCCGCAGACGAATCACTGAATTGCCTGCTACGCGCCATCGACCGGGCCAAGGACATCGGACGCTTCCGCCACGACGTCGACGCCCTGGCCCTGGCCACACAAAGCTGGACCATCGGCCACGGACTGGTGTCCCTGGTGGCCACAGGTCCCCTACCGCGCCAGGCACTCGGCCACGGCGCACCCATGCTCACCGCCCTGTACATCAGTTGCGGCGACGACCCAGCCACCTGCCGCCGGTCAGTCGAACTCGGCTGGCACCCCGATCCTCACCCCGAAACGACCCCGGTCAGCCAGCCTGCAGCCACCACCTGACGCCCGCAACTCGGCGGAGCCGGGCATCATCTGGGCGGTGTTCGATGGCGCGCCCCGCTTCTTTGTGAGCATGGTGGGTGCAGGCCGGCCGTTCCTGACAGGGGGAGTTCACGTGGTGAAGGCGCGACCCGCCGCGGGTGGCGGGCGGTGGGTGGAGATCTCACCGGAGAGGATTCGTGGTTGGCTCGACGGCTTCTACAGCCGCCACGACGGCGCCACCGAGCAGGGCCTCGTGTTGACCGGTGTGAGCAACGGTGACACCGCCACGCTGTATCCGCCGCCGGGGCTTGCCGACGCGAAGGACGTCGACACGCTGTTGGCCCGTATCATCCGACCGCCCCGGATCGCCGTGCTGCTGGCCCGTAAGGGCGCGGTTGCCGCCGGTGTCGCGGACGGTACGACCATCACCGTCTCCAAGGTCGAGCGATTCTACGTGCAGGGTCGCACCGCGGCCGGCGGTTCCTCGCAGCAGCGCTACGCACGTCGCCGCGCCAACCAGGCCCAGGCTGCTACTGCGCGGGCTGCGGACATCGCCGCGCGGATCATGCTGCCCCATGCGCCCGGTGTTGTCGCCGACCCTCACGATGCGGTCAGTGCCCTGGTCTGTGGCGGCGACCGGTCGATGATCGACGCGGTGCTGACCGACCGGCGTCTGGCGCCGCTGGCGCTACTGCGTCATCCACACCTGCTCGAATCCGCCGAGCCCCGGCTGGCCGTCCTGGAGGATGCGGCGGTTACGGCCAGACGGATCCGCGTCCATCTGATGCCGTGACCACGACCAGGTCCAGCAGGTCGACGACACAGAGGATGACCGAGGCTTCAGCCGCGGCTGGCGTACAGGTCCACGATGACGGCCACGGGGCATGCGGAACTTCGCCGAGAGCAGGGTTTCCAGGCCGTTGCGGTACTTACCGGCTATGGAGTCCAGCGGGCGCGCAGGACTCCATCGGCATCGGGAAGTACGGCCGTCAGTAGAGGGCGGCGTTGCTCGGCGTACACCGACAAAGCTGTTGCGGCAGCGGCATCCGCTAGTCGCGCGCGTACTGCAGGCTGGTCGGACGAGGTGTCAACCTGTCACGAACCGTGTCAACGGTGCTCGGGGTCAGCCGGTGCCATCGCGAGTCGTTGTGCACGTAGCCCTCCTCGAGCAGCACGTGCCAAGCTCGTCAACTAACCCCGCCAGGTCGGCCCAGAATGCCGCGTCGGCGGAGCGGACGTCGATGTGGTCGTCGTCCAACCCGAAGACGTACGGCGAACCGGAGATCGGCTCCGCGAACAGACCATGCTTGTGGGCGAAGGCGACCGCTCTGGGGCAGCCAGCGCTGCTGGCGACATAGACGTACTGGTCCCAGCCGACGTGAACGAAGAAGTCGTCCCCCGCTTCCAGCCGGCACCATACGCCGTCGCCACGCAGCATCGACCGCACCAGCTCCACGGCATGATCCAGCTGAAGAGGAGCGCCGTCGTGGTAGCCGTCTAGGTCGACGCCGAACAGCTCGACGAGCCCACCAAAGCGTTCCTGGATGTCCGATCCGATGCCAGTGACGATGGGGACCGACGGCTCCCGGATCTGCAGGACGTCCACACCGGTGTCCTCGGCAAAGGCCGCCACCGTGTCCAGATAGGCGGCCTCGACCGGACCGTGGTCGCTGTCGGCGTCTTCGCGGCCGGTGTAATGGCCCCGCTCATCTCGATCAGCCGGGTTGTACTTTGTCACGCGCCAGACGCGAAGCGCCGGAGCGTGGTTCCCCGTAGTCACCTTACGATCATGGCAGAACCCTATGACCCGGGCCGCCGAAGTCCTCCGAGTCGCCGCGGCGGTCGGCCCTTGTTAGCTCGGCACGTTTCGTAGCCTGGTGCGCTGGATCGACACGATGCCGCCGAGCCAGAGCCAGCCGCGGTCCACGACGTTGGGAGGTAGAGCTGCCAGTCGATCAGCGCGTGCCCGTGCTGCAGTGGTAGGCGAGAAACACCCCGACCTGGCAATTCTCCGTCCGACCCGCGGTGCCGGGGTACTGGCGTTACACCCCGGCCGGATCGCCGAGCTGCTCGACCACGTACCACTTCGAAGGCCGCTCCTGGATCGGCTGGCACCGCCTCGTCACCCTCACCGCGGCCGCCCAACTGTTACAAAACCAACCGCGGCTGACACGCCAATAGCAACGGGGCAGACCTGAGCCTCTACGCCGTCCTGCGGCAACCGCAGGACCTACTCGCGACCCGGCTCGGTGCTGCCCCTCTGCCACCAACCCGTCCCCAACAATGCACTACTAGGAGAACTTGACCGAGCCCGCTCGGTTGCTCCAGCCGTCGCCGATGGTGCCGAGGTTCGATGCCTGATCGATCCACGTCGAGGAGGCACCCCCGAAGTTCGCCAGGTTGTAGAACTTGACGTCGCACTGGTTGTAGGTATGCACCGAGCTGACCCGGTTGTTCCAGCCGACGCTGCTGAGATCGACCCACTCAAACTCATTGTCGTAAGTGCTGGTGCACTGGCGAGACTGGGTCCAGGTGAACGTGCCCGCAGCGGTGTTGTAGCCGGTGTTGTCGTAGAAGATCGCGATCGTCAGGGCCGCTGCTCCGACATCGCTGAGTTGCCGGGCCTGCTGTTGGTCGCTGGCACAGGTGATCCGGCCGGTGTCCAGGTTGCCGACGCAATGCCGGGCGGAGGACTGGTTGGCGGCCGAAGCCGCAGCAGGGTTCGCGATCCCCACGGCAGCGATGCTCAATAGCAGGGCGATGGTACCGATCGACTTTCTCATGCATGCCTCCCAGGCGAACAACGTGGAGCCAGGGGCGGAACCAGACACGGTCGAGGTCGCTCCCCCATCAACGGAGATCGACCCAGCGGCGTCCAGATCGCTTGGACCGGGTCAGCCTCTCAGCTACCTCGCCGGCTCATCTACGGCAGCCTTCTTAAGGCGCGATAACCAGACGTTATCGGTGCACCTGCTTGGTGACGTGAACTGCCCCAGCCCTCGTCGAGCGCGGTGTGCGCCCGCGTCAAGGGGAGGCAGCCGCGACTTCCGGGCTTTCGTCAGTGCCGCAAGGGTCCGTGTTCGCGGAAGATGCCGGCCAGCGCCCGGACGCGCGGGTTGTCGTCGCTGTCGCTGCGCCACACCAGTGCCCAGCGCATGTCCGGGGCGTCCTCGAAAGGGACGAAGGTCAGGTCGGGCCGGCTGTGGTACCGGGGAGCATCGGCGCGCATGAGGTGGGTGACCTGCCCGGTCCCGACGAGCATGAGGATGTCTTCCAGCGTCGCCACGTGTACGCGCCGCTCGATGGCTCTGCCTTTGGGCGTGTGGAAGGGAACGCAGGCGTCTTCCCAGTAGTCGGGGATGTGGGGCTGGCCGGTGACGACGCCGTGGTCCTCGGCCAGTCTCTCCAGGGACACGGTGCTGCGCCTGGTCAGCGGATGGTCGTGGGCCACCGCCAGGACACGCTGCCCGGTGTGCACCAGCGGCCCGACGGTGAAGTCGACCTCCTCCACGGGAAGCCAGCAGATCAGCGCGTCCATGTCGTTGCGGCGTAGCGCGGCGAAGGCGTCGAGGTACTGGGTGTAGCGGATGTTGAGGCCCCACTGCGGGTGACGTCGGCGAAAGTCGCTCCACACCGGATCGAGATCGTGGATGAACGCGGCGATGGTGCCGATGCGCAACACGGCGGTGACGCCGCGGGCGGAAAGCCGCGCTCGCGCGAGGCTCTCCTTCACTCCCTGGTAATGCGGTGTGAGGTCGTCACGCAGCTGATCGCCCAGCGGCGTGAGCCGCACGGCCCTGCTGGTGCGCTCGAACAACCTGCCCCCGATGCTGCGTTCCTGCTGTTTGATCGCTTGGCTGACCCTGGCCTGGCTGATCCGCAGCCGCTCAGCGGTCCTTCCGAAGTGCAGTTCCGCGCTGAGCGTCAGGAAGATCTCGATGTCCCGTAACTCCACTGATCCTCCCAGCTCGATTACGCCAGTGTCACAGAGCTTGTCGAAGAACGCGGTTGATCCGCAAACGGATTGACTCCGGTAAGTGAACAGCACGACCAGCGGCCGACCACGACGCAAACCCGCCAAGCTGCACGCCGACAAGGCACGGCGACCAGTACTCCACCGACCTGACCCACCTCGGGCCCGCGAATACGACCCGAAGATCGGCCGATTCATCTCCGTCGACCCGAAAAACGACCCGCCTACACCTGTGCCGCCAACCCCGTCGTCTACAGCAACCCAGCGGCCCCATCATTGCGGGTCACCACAATCCAGCTGTCACACCCCGAGCAGTTCGGTGCCGTTGGCCTCGGCGAGCAGGGTGGTTGCACGCCGGTGGTGCCGCCGCATCGGCCCTTCCGGGCCCGGCTCGACGCGTACATCGGGTTTCTCGACGACTGGCAGCGGCCGTTCCCCGGCGCGAAGACGCTGATGCCCCTGGCCACCGGCCGGCCATGATCCTGCTGCTGATCGCGTTCCTGGGCACCTGGCGGATCGACTCCGGTGCGATGGATCCCGTATCGCCCGCCGTTCCTGCTGGGCACCACGTTCAGCGCCCGGCTGCTCGCCATCGGTCACGGGCTCCGTGGCCCCCGCGCCGGGCTGCCCGCCGCCCGCCGGATCCAGACCACACGCGACGCGACTGAGCTGCTGGTCCACACCGAACACCGGGTGGTCGTCGGACTACATAAGTGACCTTGCATGGGCCCCTGGTCCTACCTAGGGTGATCCAGACCGAGCCGGCGACGATCACCAGGGCGGCTGAGTCCTTGCTGCTCACAACGACTCGTCAGGGGAATAGCAAAGTGGATCTCGATCGGGTTGGTCAGTTTGTCGTACTTCTTCCTGACAGTGCCGCTGCCGCTGGCGTCGAGGAGCGACTGCGCGGGATAGGCGACGTCAGGCTTCATCACTCCTCCGGGCGCCCATGGCTCATCGCCAAGACCGGTACGGACCCGCTGATACACGAAGCCGCAGGTCAGTGCGCGGTCGCGTTGCTGGGCCCCGCCTCTGCGAACCATCTCGGGTTGCGCCAACTGCTTCCCCTAGCTGAGGACCCGGACGGACTTGTGCGAGCGGGGAGCCGTTTCGACGGAAGCTTCGTCCTCTTCGCGAACACGCCTGGTGGCCTGGTCGCTCGCGGACCGGTGAGTCAGACGCGGCGGGTGTTCACCGCACGGGTCAACGGTGTTCATCTCGTGTCGGACAGGGCAGACGTGTTGGCCTACCTCGGCGACACACGCCTGGAGACCAGCCGCACCAGGCTGCATCTCGCCATGGGTCTGCCCGCGCCGCTGAACGATCTCCCCGTCTGGGCAGGCGTCGAATCAGTTCCCGGCCACCGCTACGTCGCTGTGACATCGGACGGTTCCTCGCTGAGACAGCCGGTTTGGTGGACGCGCCCAACGCCCACGGGTTCGAGACGTGAGGGTGCCGAGAGGCTTCGCGCCGCGCTTGCGGCCGCAGTCGCTGTACGCACCTCGGGCGGCCAGACCGTCGTTGCCGATCTGTCTGGCGGCCTTGACTCCACTCCCGTCTGCTACTTCGCGGCACAAGGCCCTGTCGGATGCGTAGCGAATACGCTCTACGCAGACCAGATCGGCGGAGGCGAAGATCTCCTCTGGGCAAAGAAGGCAATCGCGAGCATGCCCGGAGTGACGCAGCATGTCGTTTCATCGACTGCGGACCTGCCCGAGTTCTTCGGAGGGCTGGAGGTCTCGATCTTTCCAGACGAGCCGACTCAGGCGGCAGCGGCGACGCCCAGGTTCCTGGAAATGCTGAAACGGGAACAGCAGATCGGCGCATCTATTCATCTCACCGGGGTCGGGGGAGACCATCTCTTGCGTGGTCTCCCGATGTGGGAGAAGGCCGTCTTCCGAGCAAACCCGCGACTTGCTTGGCGGCGGGTACGTGACTGGCCGCTGCTTGAGAATCAGGGGGCCTTGAGCCTGCTGAGGGATCTGCTTGACAGGCGATCGTATGGCGAATGGTACGCGGCGGCGGTCAAGCACGCAGACGATGCCGTGAGGCTGGCTCAGCTGCCAATACCTCGCATCAATGACTGGTCCGTACCCATTCAGCTCATACCGTGGCTCACGAAAGACGCACGTGAGTCGATCATCGATGACCTAAAAGGCTTGACCGATATCCTCATCCCCCTCGGCGACACGGCAAGCGAACACTTTGACCTCTACATGGTCCAAGAAGCGGGCAAAGTCGCGCGTGGCATGCACCATATTGGAGAACTCGCCGGCGTGCGCGTCGACGCGCCCCTTCTCGACGACCACGTCGTCGAGGCCGTCCTGGGGGTCGCCTACCAGGAACGCGACTCACCTTTGGAGTGGAAGCCACTCATGAAGGCGGCAATGTCCGGCCTCTTGCCGGAGGACTACCTGGCGCGCACGTCGAAGGTCGGTGGTGGACCTCAGGCAGTCCGAGGCTTCAAGAACAACTACCCGAGTCTGATGAAGATCTGGGAGGAAGCGGGACTCTTCGATCACGGCCTGATCGACCGAGACAGGTTCTTCCGTGATGTCCCGCCCGACTCGATGCGGGAGCCATCGCGATTCGTGCTCGCTCTCACAAACACCGCCCTCTTCCTCAGGGCGCGTTCCCGTAATGCTGCAACCCGATAGGGGCACGATGAGACATTCCAAGCGCCGGGAATCGACGCAGTTGAGCCGCGTAGAGACGAACTACGGCGAAGTCGTGCTCGACGAGGAGCGAGGCCAGTACTGGCACCTGAATCCGACGGCAAGTCTGGTCGTCTCGATCGTCTCCGCCGGCGGGAGCGTGGACGATGCCGTCGAAGCGATCCTGAGCCGCTACGACGTCTCGGTCGATCAAGCCCGTGCGGACGTCCACAAGGTGGTTCAGCAGCTGCGGGAGAACCGCATCCTATGAGTCAGGTGCTTCCGGTCACCCCGGTGAAGGTTCCCGTCATGACCCGTCTCGCAATACGCGCGGTCGTCCGCGTGGCACGGGTTGTGAGTAAGCAGAAGCCGGCCAGATTGAGACGCTTCTTGACAGCCGCGTCACGGGGGTCCCGGCCAGGCACCTACACCGACGTCAGCCGGGCAAGAAATGAGATTCTCACCGTCAGCACCACCTGTCGCGGCAGTTCCGCCTGCCTCATCCGCTCAACAGCCGTCGTGCTCCTGTGCAGGTTGCGCGGCTCCTGGGCGGATTGGTGTGTCGGTGTGATGGCGGAGCCTCCCTTTCAGGCGCACGCCTGGGTGGAGGCCGAGGGGCGAATCGTGGATGAGGTCGCGGGGCGCGGGGAGCTCAGGAAGCTGTTTCGCGTTGAGCGGCCGAACCTGACCACGTCGTCCAGATGAAACCCCACTTTCATAGCGAAGGAGGTGATACAAGATGAAAGAAGCGTATGTGGCTCCGGCTGTGACGGCCATGGGTAGCTTCCAGGAGGAGACGGGTGTTTTCCTCGCCTTCAACCTGGAGATCGCTATCATTATCGGTGACTGGACTCCCTGAGTAACGATCACCACCCACGAGGCATGAAGCCTGCCGTTTTCGTGGAGCAAGTCAGGGACCGCCTGCTGTTCGACAGTTCCCAGTCGAGCAGCAGGCGGCTTGTCAAGTCGTACAGCAACAGCGTCGCCGGCCTCAGACTGACGTGCTCGGCCGTACGCGCAACCGCACCCGCGCTGTGGCCCGACGGTGCTCCGGCACACCATGTCGCCAACTGCCAGATTAGGTGACCGCTGTCACATGGTCGTCGCGTCCTGGAAACCTACGACCGCGCCAAGAATCGACCTATGTCGACAGCAGCCACATTTCAGGACTGCGGACCGTGCGGAAACTCCACCTTCCGCCATCGCGCCATCACTGAGTGCACCCGCAACTACGACTGTGAATTCGGTGGGTTTCTCCGGTCGCGTGGTGGGCCCTGGTCGATGGGCCGGTGCAGGTGACGTTCAAGGCGCCGGGTGGCGCGCGGTGATCATCACACTGTTCGACTGGTTGTCGATGGTGGTGCCGGTTGTGCGTTCGCAAAGCAGAGTGGTGTGGTCGGCTGGTGTGAGGGGGCAGCCGAAGGGGTCTCGCGGTGCTGGTCCAGTCCGGGCTGGTGGCGCGGGCGGCGACGGTGTGGAACAACCTTGGGGGTGCCGGTCGTGACGCGTAGTGGGGTGGTCATCCGTGCGCGCATCCGTAGCAGTCGGCCGGCGCCCCGGGGGCGGGGCGGCGATTCGATTGCACCCGTGCTGCTGGTGTTCGGGTGCGGCGTGCAGCGAGTCGACGGGCAATGGACGCTGACGCCAGCAAGCGCCGCCCGCGTCGACACGGCGGTGGCCTACGTCGCCGCCAACGGAGCCGCCTACCGCAGCGGCGCCACGCAGATCCCACGACCTCGCATCGTCTTCAGCGGTGGCTGGCCGGGGCGACACCGCTGCGATGACAAGCCGCCGGCAGGCTGCTGTGAGGGCGATCTGATGCTGAGTCGGGCCCGGGCAGCCGGCCTCGGCCGGTACGCGGACCTGAAGTCCGAGACGCGATCGACGAGCACCCTCGAAAACGTGTTCTACGCGGTCGAGGACGGACTGCTCGCCGACGTCTCATTCGACACGCGACAACCGCTGGGCCTGGTCTCCCATTCCTGGCACCTGCCCCGCGTCAGGTTCCTCACCGCGCGCATTCTCCGGCTTCCCACTGGGGCGATGCTCGACGTTCCGGTGCCGGATGCCAGCGCTGTCGGTCGCTTCTGGTCACCGCGCATGCTGCACGCCGCGGCGTGGCTGTGCCTCCTGGGCGCACGCAGCCCGGCCGGGCTGCTGCGCCGCGAGCGGCGGCTCCTCGCGCTGGCAGCGAGGCTCATCGGTCGACGGCATGGACGCGTCCCCGTGGCACCGACCACAGTGGTTGTCGGTGGGCGCAGAAGGCAGGGTGAGGACCACTCGCGAAGGGGGTAAAGGTGCCGGCACCAAGTGCACGCCGGTAACGCCGGTATCGCCGGTGGATGCGCGTCGTGCGCTGTCGAGGAGGTTGGCATGACACAGACCGTCGTGGTCCTGCCGGTGTACCAGCCGGGCGAGAGGCTCGTCGAACTCGTCTCTGATCTGCGTACGTCGACAGCACACATGCCTGTCGTCGTGGTGGACGACGGCAGCGGCACGGACTCGGCGCACCTGCTGCGGCGGGTGCGCGACCTCGGCTGCACACTGCGGCGCCTGGACCGCCACCGCGGCAAGGGAAGCGCACTCAAGGAGGGTTACCAGTACGTACTGCGAGCCCACCCGGAAAAGGACGTGGTGTGCGCCGACGCCGACGGCCAGCATCGTGCGTCAGACATCCTGCGCCTGGCCGAACGGGTGCGCGACACCAGGAGCATCGTGCTCGGCGTCCGTCGGTTCGACGGTGATGTCCCGCTACGCAGCCGCGTCGGCAACACCATCACACGAGCCCTGTTCAAGGCGACAACCGGCGTGACGGCGTCCGATACCCAGACCGGTCTGCGGGCATACCCGCACGAGTTGGTGCGATGGCTGCTGACGATTCCGGGCGAACGCTTCGACTACGAGATGGCCGTCCTCGTCGCCGCCGCCCGCAACCGCTGCCCGATCGAGCAGGTCACGATACCCACGCGGTATCTCGATGGGAACGCCTCTTCTCACTTCGGCACGCTCATCGACTCCGTGCGGACGTACCGGCCGCTACTGATGCCCGCCGAGCTCCCCCTACGCAACTCACCATGCCCGAACAACCACTGACGCCAATCGGCGTGCAGCCATGACAGCTTGACTGCCGAAGCCCTGACCAGCTCTGTTGCTGGTCAGGGCAGTTGCCCGTCGGGACGGCCGGATTCGCACCGACGATTCCCCTGCGTGAAGAACTTCCGGCACGGTGGTCACTGGTCCCCGCCGTGCTCCACCAGACGGCGGCAGCCTAGAGATCAATATCGATTGAGGGCAACCCGCGACTGCGCCCGGGACAGAGGCGATACCGTTTCGTCGTGCGCCTACGCCGGAGACCGAGCAGCGGATGGACGCGCGATCAGCGGCGCGCGGCCATCGCCGTGTTGCTCTCAGCCGCGATGATCGAAATTCGTGCCCTCGCGTCGAGGCCCGACTTCTCGAAGCATCCAGACGGGCACCTCACCGAGATCAGACTCATCGCTGACGTCTGCCACAACCTGCCCGGCGCCGACAAGCCCCGGCCGGCTGGCGAGTACGACGGACTCGTCTGGACCTGGCAGACCGCCAACGACTTCCAGCGGGCCTGGCTGCGCACGCACTTCGCCCACGCCGGTATCGATACCTCTTTCCTGGAGCAAGCCCCACGGCTGCCGCGGCCCGCGACGGCACCAGACACTCGGCCCACCTGGAAGCGCTGGCAGTGGCCTCGCGGTCCGAGGACGTTCATCGCGGTCGACTCGAACACCCTTGCCGACCTTGAGCGTCAGGCCCGAGCGGTCGACCGCCAGGACCCCACCCACGGGCCCGTACGCGCCGCCTTCCTTGAGTGGTTTCTCGATCACCTCCACCCGGACGGGCGGCACATCCTGCGTCCCAGCCGCCAGGGCGAAACCTTCTTCCGGCCCGACGGCCCAGACGATCTCCGCCAGTACCGCGCGCTCGTGACCATGCGCGACGGTGCACTCATCGTCGACCACCCCCGCCTCCGCGCCTCGGACGTCGCCGCACTGCCCGCCAACCTCCACCTACTGCGTCGGCTGCAACTAGCCGCCGTTCCGCCACGCAGGCAAGAACGCGACGTCGGGCTCTGGGCACGTCACCACCGCGCCACCCATCCGGAATGCCGCGACTGGACCGTGCTCGACACGTCCGACGACGTTTGACGTCACTCACCTTCAGCGCTCGCCTCACGCACGAGGATGAGCAGCACGGCGCACTGTCGCCGCTAAGCGCAGCCCGATACAGTCCGGTCGTCGCGCAGGCCGAAGCACCCGAGGTGGAAGGCCCTGACCTTGCACTGCGGCGAAAAGCCGCCCAGGCGGACCGGTCAGCCGCTGGTTCTCGCCTGCCAGCTCCGCAGCAACTCCCCGACCTGTCACCGACGGAACGAACTCGACAGGGCACGGTTCGGCGCCCACCTGTGATGGCAGGCTCACCAGACGCGGAAGGGCTCCCGAACGGTGACGCGGATCCGTCGGCGGCGACGTCTGCCGACAAGGCGTGGAGTGGCGGGTTACTTACTGAGCGCTCCCATGGAGCGAAGACGTGCTGGATGCGTGCGGGCGGGTGAGTGATGTTCACCGCGATGCCGATCGGCCATTGGTGGATGGGGGGACCGAGTGGATAACTTCGAGCCCTCAGGGTGGGCGACGGGCGGAGGCTGGATGACGCATGGCAACGCTGAGTATCGCTACACGAACACGGCGATATTGTCGGTGGCGGCTTTGGAGGCGCCGGTCGTTGTCACCTCTGATCAGTTCGACGAGCAGCTGAGCGAGACCTTCCGGCGGTTGAGGCTGCGCCCGGGGATGCTTCAGCGGATCGCCGGCGTCCAGGAGCGGCGCTGGTGGCCGGAGGGCTTCGGATTCGCCGACGCGGCGGCGATGGCCGGGGCCAAGGCACTGTCGGAGGCGGGTGTCGACGCGCGTGACGTCGGCCTGCTGATCAACACATCCGTGTCACGAGCGCATCTGGAGCCGTCGACGGCGGTGGCGATCCACCACGCGCTGGACCTGCCGCCATCGGCCTTGAACTTCGACATCGCCAACGCCTGCCTCGGGTTCGTCAACGGGATCCAGGTCGCTGCGAACATGATCGACGCCGGACAGATCCGGTACGCGCTGATCGTGGCGGGCGAGAGCTCCCGTGAGGCCCAGCAGGCGACGATCGAGCGGCTACGTAGATCCGACTCCACCCGGGACGACGTCCGGGAGCAGTTCGCCACGTTGACCCTCGGTTCGGGCGCGGCCGCGATGGTGCTGGCTACCGCGGACGCCCACCAGCAGGGGCACCGGCTGATCGGCGGTGTGGGCCGGGCGGCCACCCAACACCACAAGCTGTGCGTCGGGGACAACACGCGGATGCGTACCGATGCGAAGGGTCTTCTCGACGCGGGTGTGAGCCTCGCTGAGGCGACGTGGGCGCACGCCGGGTCGTGGGACTGGCAGAACATGGACCTCTATGTCATGCACCAGGTCTCGGTGGCCCACACGCAGGGAGTCGTCAGCCGGCTCGGCCTTGACCCTCGGAAGGTCCCGGAGACGTTCCCGCTGTGGGGAAACGTCGGCCCGGCGTCGCTGCCGTTGACTCTGGCCCACCACGCGGGATCACTCAACTCCGGTGACCGGGTGCTGTGCATGGGGGTTGGCTCCGGCCTGAACACGTGCGCTCTGGAGGTCGTGTGGTGAGCAGTCGAGACGCCGTGCCGCCGCTCGGACTGCCCGGTCTGGACGGTGCCTGGTCCCGGTGGGTCACCGCGGTGGACAGTCAGGGCGTGCAGCGCACCTGGCATGTCCTGGACACCGCCGCTACGGATTCCGGTAGCGCGTTCCGACCGGTCGGGACTCTGCTGTGCGTGCACGGCAATCCCACCTGGTCGTACCTGTGGCGGCATCTGCTGGCCCGGTTCGCGCGGGCTGACGCACCGCCGTGGCGGGTGGTCGCCGTGGACCATCTGGACATGGGGTTCTCCGAGCGCACCGGCACCGTACGCGGGCTGGCGCAACGGATCGACGACCTCACCACGGTCACCGACGCGCTGGGTCTGACCGGGCCGGTGGTCACGGTCGGGCACGACTGGGGCGGGTCCATCTCGTTGGGTTGGGCCCTGCGCCACCGTGATCAGCTACGCGGTGTCGTGTTGACCAACACCGCGGTGCACCAGCCGAGTGGGTCGCCGGCGCCCACACTGATCCGCCTGGCCCGACTGCCCGGCGTGCTGCCGGCGGTGACCGTGCGGACGCCGACGTTCCTGCAGGCCACCCTCGCATTGGCGAATCCGTGGCTGCCGGAGCCTGTCCGAGAGGGCTATCTCGCTCCGTACCGCAGCGTGGACCGACGGGCGGCGATCGGCGGCTTCGTCGCGGACATCCCGCTCAGTCCCGACCACCCGAGCTGGCAGGCGCTGCAAGAGGTCGCGCAGGGTCTGCACACGCTGGCGGAGACACCGACACTGCTGTTGTGGGGGCCGCGCGACCCGGTCTTCGGCGAGGTGCATCTGAGGGACCTGCGGAACCGGCTGCCGCATGCGCAGTTGCACCGGTTCGAAGGCGCGGGTCACCTGCTCCCCGAGGACGCCGATGTCGCCGGTGCGGTCGCGCGGTGGCTGGTCGACCTGGACGGCCGGCCGGCCGACCCGACCCCGACGCCGGAAGCGGCAGTGCCATGGCGTCCGCTGTGGGCGGCATTGGCAGAGCGTGCCGAGGACCGCTCGGTCGCCCTGGTCGAGCTGGCGAACAACGGCCGGCAGGTCAGCTGGTCCTTGTTGTGGCAACGGATCCGGGAGATCGGGGCCGGATTGTCGGCCTCCGGAGTGCGTCGCGGTGATCGGGTGGCACTACTCGTACCGCCCGGCGCCGATCTGACCGCCGCCATCTACGCGTGCCTTCGCATCGGTGCGGTGATCGTGGTGGTCGATCCAGGTCTGGGACTGGCCGGCATGAGCCGGGCACTGCGCAGCGCCGACCCCTCGCACCTGGTCGCCATCGGCCGCGGACTCGCCGTCGCCCGGGCCCTGCGCTGGCCCGGACGGCGGATCGGGGCCGGGCCTGGCGCCGCCGCGTTGGGGGTGCCCACCCTGGGCAAGCTCGCCCGCCTCGGCGCCGGCGTCGTGGAACTTCCGGCCACGCCGGACCCGGACGACGACGCGGCCGTGTTGTTCACCTCCGGTTCTACCGGGCCGGCGAAGGGCGTGGTCTACACCCATCGCCAACTCGCCGCGATGCGTGACGCGCTGCTCGGACTCGGGGTGAACGCCGACGCCGGAATCGTGGCGGCGTTCGCGCCATTCGCACTGTTCGGGCCGGCCCTCGGTGCCCCTTCGGCGATCCCGGACATGAGCGTCACCGCACCACGGACGTTGACCGCCACCGCTCTCGCTGAGGCGACAGCCGCGGTCGACGGTTCGGCGGTGTTCGCGTCACCGGCCGCGTTACGCAACGTGGTCGACACCGGCGACGTGCTGGACGATCGCCAGCGCACCGCGTTGGAGGGGGTGACACTGCTGCTCAGCGCGGGCGCGCCGGTGCCCGCCGCGCTGCTCGCCCAGACGCGGGCGTTGATGCCCAAGGCGCAGCCGCACACCCCCTACGGGATGACCGAGGTCCTCCCGGTCACCGACATCACCCTCGACGAGATCGTCGACGCCCAGCCGGGTGACGGTGTCTGCGTCGGCCGGCCGTTGCCCGGTGTTGAGGTGGCGATCGCGGCCCTGGACTCGACCGGCACGCCTTCCGAGCAACCCGGTTGCGCTCCTGGGCTGACCGGCGAGATCCTGGTCAGGGCCGGGCATGTGAAGGATCGTTACGACGGGCTCTGGCTGACCGAGCGGGACAGCTCTCGCAATCCCGGATGGCACCGCACCGGCGACGTAGGGTGCCTGGATCCCGATGGCCGGCTGTGGGTGCAGGGTCGACTGGCCCATATCCTGCTCACGTCCGACGGCGTGCTCAGCCCGGTCGGGATCGAGCAGCAGGTCGAGTCGTTGCCGCAGATCGCGCGGGCCGCAGTGGTCGGTGTGGGACCGCCCGGTGTGGCGAAGGTCGTGGTCATCGCCGAGACCCTGCCCGGGACCCGCCGTGCCCGACTGGCCAGCCGAGAACTCACCGACGCGGTACGTACCGCAGCCGCGCCGCCGGTCGCGGCCGTGTTGGTGGTCCCGTCCCTGCCGACGGACATCCGCCACAACTCGAAGATCGACCGTACCCGGCTCCGTCACTGGGCGGAACGAGTGCTCGCTGGCGGAAGGATCAGCGGACCGTGAGGATCCTGGTCACCGGTGCCAGCGGCATGCTCGGCAGCGCTGTCGCCACAGCTCTGCGGATGCGCGGCGACGAGGTACGCGTCCTGCAGCGTCGGCCCAGCGGCCTGGTCGGGGTCGACGAGCGTCGCGGCGACATCACCGATCCGGAAGCCGTACGGGCGGCCGCTGAAGGGGTCGACGCCGTGGTCCACCTGGCCGCGAAAGTGTCGATGACCGGCCCGTGGCAACAGTTCGAGCACACCAACGTCGGTGGCACGGCCACCCTGCTCGCCGCCGCCCGGGCAGCCGGCGTGACGCGGTTCGTGCACGTGTCCTCGCCGTCGGTGGCCCACCACGGCACCGGCCTGGTCGGCGTCGGTGCCGGCGCCGCCGACCCGGACCGGGCCCGGGGCCACTACGCCCGCAGCAAGGCCTCGGCTGAGTTGCTCGCGTTGGCCGCCGACTCGCCCGACTTCGCCGTGGTGGCGATCCGCCCCCACCTGGTCTGGGGACCGGGCGACACCCAGTTGGTGGGCCGGATCGTCGCGCGAGCCCGGGCCAGCCGGCTGGCACTGGTCGGCCAGGGAACCGCCCTGATCGACACGACGTACGTCAGTAACGCCGTCGACGCCCTCGTCGCCGCGCTCGACCGGGCGCCCGAGGCCGGCGTACACGGGCAGGTCTTCGTCGTGACCAACGGTGAGCCGCGGACAGTGCACGAACTCATCGACCGGATCTGCGTCGCCGCCGACACGGCGCCGCCGAGGCTTCGGGTGCCGGTGGCCGTGGCGAAGGCCGGCGGCACCGCAGTGGAGTGGCTGTGGTCGGCACTTCGGCGTACTGAGGAACCGCCGATGACCCGGTTCCTGGCCGAGCAGTTGTCCACCGCACACTGGTTCGACCAACGCCGGACCCGAGAGGCACTGTGCTGGTCACCGCAGGTGACGCTTGCGGAAGGCTTCGTTCGGCTGGCCTCGGCGTACCGGCAGGGTCCCCGCCCTGGTGGCCGCTGACGGGGCCTGGGACGTCATCGCCCCTCACCCCCGACTCTGGTCCTGAACCAGCCTCAACGGGTCAGGTTGGTGCGTAGGCGCTGTCGGTCGATGTCGGGTTCGAGGTAGATCGTGGTGGCGGTGGGTAGGGCCCGCCGGATCCGCGCCTCGGCGTCGTCGATGGTGGCGGCGACGTCGGCACCCTGCTCGGCGGTGCCGACGGCGATCTTCGCCACGACGAGGAGTTCTTCCGGCCCCAGGTGCAGGGTGCGCAGGTGGATGACCCGATCGACGCCGGGGGTGGACACCAGTTCGGTGTGGATCGCGGCGACTTCTTCGGGCAGGGCGGCCTCTCCGATGAGCAGGCTCTTGGTCTCGACGGCGAGGACGACGGCGATGGCGACGAGCAGGACACCGATGCACAGGGTGGCGATGCCGTCGAAGATGGCGTTGCCGGTGAGCACGCTGAGGCCGACCCCGCACAGCGCGAAGATCAGGCCGAGCAGGGCTCCGGCGTCCTCGAGCAGGATCACTGGCAGTTCGGGGGCGCGGGCGTGGCGTACGAAGGAGACCCAGCCTCGGTTGCCGCGGACCTTGTTGGCCTCCTTGACGGCGGTGTACATGGCGTAGCTCTCCAGCGCGATCGCGATGACCAGTACGGCGACGGCAATCAGCGGTGAGGTCAGCTCGTGGGGATCAGTGATCTTGTGGTAGCCCTCGTAGAGCGCGTACAGGCCACCGAGGGTGAACAGGATGATCGCAACGATGAAGGCGTAGACGTAGCGTTCGCGGGCGTACCCGAACGGGTGCAGCGCCGACGGGGCGCGGCGGGCGCGCTTGCCGCCGACCAGCAGCAGCGCCTGGTTCGTGGAGTCCGCCACCGAGTGCACGCCCTCGGCGAGCATCGACGCCGACCCGGTGACCGCTGCGGCGACGAACTTGCTCACCGCGATGCCCAGGTTCGCGACCAGCGCCGTCACCACGGCCTTGGTGCTGCCCTCCGCCGCCATCAGTTGTTCCCTCTCGTCGTACGTCATGGTGTGGGTGGTCAGTGTGCCAGCGGCGCGGCGGGCTGGTGCCGCAGGTGCCGGCGGTACTGATGGTGTGACGGTCAGTGGATGCGGCGGCGGCCGTAGGCGCCGGCGGCGATGGCCACGCCGATCGCGGCGAAGACGACCTGGATGGCCAGTTCGATCCAGTCGACGCCGGCGGTGTCGTCGACACCGAGCGCACCGGCGACGTGGGTGCCGAGAATCGCGGCGACCACACCGATGAGCAGGGTCAGCCAGATGGGATGTGCTGCTTGCCGGGTACGACCAGTCGGCCCGGCCCGCCGATGATGAGGCCGATGATGATCGCGGTGAAGAAGCCGGTGACTTCCACGGGGAGCCGTCCCTCCAGGAGTTTCCTGTCGTCGGCTCCGATCATTGCCCTGCCCCGCGGATGCCGAAACCGCCGTCTCACCGCCCGCGAACACCGCGACTGGATGCTGGCCGAGGGGCGAGGCCGCCGTCGGCGGCCGACGCGGGCGCCGACCCGCCGCCTACGATCAGGCGATGATCGACGCTACGCTGTTTCAGGCCGATGCCTGGCGTCCGTTCGTGACCGCGCTGCGCAACAGCATGCCCCCCGAGGCAGGGAAGGCCGAGTTCCGCGGCACGATGGCGCCGGGCGCGTTCGGCGGCTCGATCACCTACGACGGCGACCACCGCCTCCTCGGGCTGGACCTGAAGCGGGGTGAGCGGCCGACGGACATGCTCAGATCGCTGACCGAGCTGACCGGCGGGCAGGCCGTCGCGGTGCGCGGCGTCACGACGCACTCCGGGGCGGCAACGGTGAGCATCGTCCCCAGCGCGCCGCAGGTTTCGTTCGGGATGGGCAGCGACCTGCTGGAGGACGTGCACCTGGTCGCCGGAGCGCATCCGGAGCCGTACCGCCGCGAGCCGGTCCGCTACGACGTGGCCTCCTCCCCCGGCGCCGACGCGGCCACAGTCACCGCGCTGGTCCGACAGCTGCTGCCGGACGCGCGGCCGGCCGACCCGTCGGAGCTGGCCGCAGCGGAGGCGGACCTCGGCGTCGCACTGCCCGATGACGTCCGGGCGCTCTTCCTCGCCGCGGCCGAGGGCACCCTGGTCCTGCAGCCCGCCGACCGGGATCGTCTTCACGGCTTGCGGATCGTGCCGCTGGCCGACGCCGCCGCCCGCGCCTGTCTGGAACCGCAGGCCCGATACCTGTCCTGGAGGTATGGCGCGACCGAGGTCGTCGCGCCCGATCCGCACGGCCGGATGCAGCAGCTGGCAGCCTCGCCAGCGTGGTTCGTGGTCGGAGATGACGGTGGCGGCAACCTGTACGTCGTCGACCTCGCCCCCGGGCCGCAGGGGACGTTCGGCCAGGTGCTGTTCGTGGACCACGAGATGTCGGCTGGCGCCCGCTGGCTGGCGCCCTCGCTGACCGAGCTGCTCACCGAGCGGCCCACCACCCTGGCGAAGCTGGGTCCGGAAGGCGGGCTGCTGGTGCGGGCCGGATCGCGCAGCGGCAGGACACTCGCCGATGTCCAGCCGACGACCGAGGTGCTGTACATCAGAGCCGGAGCCGCACCCTCGGACCTGTCCGCGCTGGCCGGCCACCGGCTGCGCACCCTGGTCACCGAATCCGCCGTCGTCGCCGACCTTCCCGCCGTCACCGAGCTGCCCGCGCTGGAATACCTGCAGCTCGACGTCGCGGGCTGGCAGCAGCTGCTGCGCGCCGGGCAGGTCCCGTCGACCCTGCTGGCCGCCGGCCTGAGTGGCCGTGCCGGCTGGACGGACACGGTCGAAGTGGTAAACGGTCTGCTGGCGGCCTGGGAACAGGAGCCGATCCAGGTGATTGACGTTCCGGTGCAGCTCTGACCGCCGGTCCGGGTCAGGCGAACCCCAGCCGGACGTACCGAGGAAGCGCTTCCGCACGCCGAGGACGGGGCCGGCGGGCCACTACCATGCGAGCGTGACTCACGTCGCTCGGTTCCGCAGGCCGTACCCGCTGCTCGTCGCCGCGGCGGTCCTGTTGGCGCTCGGCGCGGCCACGGCCTGGGGGGTCGGCGACATGCTGGGGCTGAGCCACTCCCCCGCCGCCGTGCCGCGCGAGGACGCCGTCGCCGCGCCGGCGCGGACGCCCGCACCGGTCCCGCCGTTGGTGTCCCTCGTCGTGCCCGACGAGCCGCGCGTCAGGAAGGCCGCGGCCGCCGTCGCCGACGCGGTCGTCTCCCGCGGCCTGCCCCGGCCGGTGCTCGCCCCCACCGCGCCGCGCCCGGCCAGGTCCGCGACGGCCGCGCCGGGCACCGGCGCGGCGCGCGGCACGGCCCCGGACCTGTCGGCGGTGACCACGCTGCGGGCGGGCGTGCTGGCCACCCTCGGCGGGTCGCCCGAGTCGTACCGGCTCGACGTGCACGGCGCCGAACTGGCCGTCCAGGGCGGCGACGTCGCGGGCGTGGCGGCCGGGATGTACCGGCTGGCCGACCGGATCCGCTCCGGCGCCGAGGCGCTCCCCGCGGCGGACGCGGGTCGGGTGGTCCTCCCCCGGCTCGGCCTGCGGCTGACCGACGCGGGCTCGGTGGGGCGCGAGCCCGACCCGGCCGCCTTCGCCGCCGGCGACGACTACGGCCTGAACACCGACGTGGTCGGGTCGGCGGTGCTGCCTGGCGCGCCGTGGGTGGACGCCGACGCGGTGGCCCGCATCGACGCGCAGTTCCGGCAGTTCGTCGACCACTCGGTGGCGCAGGGATTCAACGGCATCGTCGTGCCCGGCTTCCTGGAGTACGTCACGTTCGCGAAGGTCGGCGACGGGCGCGCGGTCTACCCGCCCGGCGACCCGCACGTCGACCGCGCGCGTGCGATGGTCGCGGCGTTCGGCCCCGTCTTCCGGTACGCCGACGACATGGGCGTGCGGGTCTTCCTGCTGACCGACATGCTCGCGGTGTCGCCCCCGCTGGAGGCGTACCTGACGCGGACCGTCGGCGGCCTCGACGTGGCCGACCCGCGGCTGTGGGCGGTCTACCAGGCCGGTCTGGCCGAGCTGTTCGAGAGCATGCCGTTCGTCGACGGCCTGATGGTCCGCGTCGGCGAGGGCGGCGAGGTGTACGCCGGGGCCGGCTGGGACTACTCGTCAAAACTCGCCGTCACCACGGAGACGTCCGTGCGCGCGATGCTGCGGGCGCTGCTGGACACCGCTGGCCGGGCCGGCAAGGAGATCATCTTCCGCACCTGGACGGTGGGCGTCGGTGCCGTCGGCGACCTGCACACCAACCCGGAGTCGTACGAGCGGGTGCTCGGCGGGCTCGACGACCCGCACCTGATCGTGTCCACCAAGTACACCCTGGGCGACTTCTACAGCCACCTGCCACTGAACACCACCCTGCTGGGCGGCGGGCACCGCCGCATCGTGGAGTTCCAGGCCCGGCGCGAGTTCGAGGCGTTCGGCTCGCTGCCCAACGATCTCGGCCCGCTGCACCGCCAGGCGCTGCGCGCGTTCCTCGCCGCCAACCCGAACGTCGAGGGCGTCTGGAACTGGACCCAGGACGGCGGGCCGCTGCGCGCCGGGCCGATGTCGCTGCACCTGCGCGCCGGCTTCTGGCAGCTCTACGAGCTCAACACGTACGCCGTCGGCCGCCTCGCCTGGGACCCGCACGCCGACCCGGCGCAGGTCACGGCGGACTGGGCGTACCGCACGTTCTCCGGCGACCCGGCCACCGTCGCCGCGATCGGGCAGGCCATGGCGCTGTCCCGGCAGGCGGTCACCAAGGGCCTCTACATCGGCCCGTACGCCGACCGGTCGGTGCGGGCGCTCGGGCTGGAACCGCCGCCCATGATGTGGATCTTCGAGTGGGACATCCCGACCGGCGACTCCGCCGCGCTGGACAGCATCTACGCGGTGACCGGCGGCCGCGTCGACCAGGCGATCGAGGAGGGCACGCAGGCCGTCGCGCTGGCCCGGCGCATGCGCGACCTGGTCGCCGCGACCGACCCGGCGACCTGGCGGGACGCCGAACTGCGCGGGCGCTTCACCGCGACGCTCGACTACCAGGTCGACCTGTTCGAGACGCTGGGCGCGTACCGGGCCATGGTGCTGCGGCACGCGCAGTGGCTGGACACCGGCTCCCCGGCCGCCCGCCACGACTGGCGGCTGGCCGCGGCGGCGTACCACGACGCACGCGACGCGCACCGGCAGCGCTACGGCGCCGACCTGGACCTGCCCGCGTACAACTTCACCGCCGCCGACCTCGGGGCGCGGCGCGCCGACCGGGACCCGGCGATGGCCTGGGCGGCCCGGGCGTTGCTCGGGTCGATCCTGCTCGTGGTGCTGCTCGGCCTGCGCGGGCGCGGGTCCGGCGCGGCCGCCGCGCGCGGGTTGCTGCTCGGCGCGCTCCGGCCGTGGCGGGTCGCCGCGCTGCCGACGCCCGGGGCGCGGGCCGACCGGGTGCTGGTGTGGCTGGTCCCGGCCGTGGTGCTGGCCGCGAGCCGGCTCGTGCTGACCTGGTTCGCCGCGCCGGCGCACCTGCTGGTCACCCTCGGCGGGTGGGCGCTGTTCGCCCTCGTCGTACGCCTCGTCGTCGGCCGGCGGGACCCGTTCCACCTGTGGGCCGTGGTCGGCGGCGTCGCGCTGCTGCGCAGCGTGCTGCTGCTGGCCGCGCTCGCCGGGCGCGGACCGGGCGGGTACTGGTTCGCCTTCTGGACCGCGCCTGGTCTGCGGGCGGCGTACGTCACCGTCGCGTTCGCGGCGTTCTGCTGGCTGTTCGTGGCCGCCGCCGTGGTCCTGCGGGACCGGTACGGGCTGCGCCGTCGAAGCGCCGTCGGGCTGACCCTCACCGCCGCGGGCGTGCCCCTCGGCGTGTTGTCCGCCCTGGTCTCGGTGGTGGGCCTGGAACGCGCGCTGACGGTGTGGAACGACCAGCTCGCGCTACTGCCCTGGGGCCTGTCCCGCATCCTCGGCATCACCGTGCACCTGGGCATCCCCGCCCAGCTCCCCGCGTACACCGCCGCCGCCGGAGCCGCCCTCGCCGCCGCCGGCCTGCTCCTGTCCCTCGGCCGGCCGGCGGGAGGGTTCCCGCCGGCCGGCCGTCGGCGTCACCGGCCGTAGACCTCGAACTCGTGTAGCGAGAACCCGTACGAGGTGGCCCGCTTGAGCCCGTACACCCGCACGTAGCGGGCGGCGACCGGGGCGAAGGTGGCGTTGTCGACGCCGCCGTTGCCGGTGGTGGTGGCGAACACCGGCGTCCAGGAGTTGCCGTCGCCGGAGACCTCGATCCGGTACGACGTGCCGTACGCGGACTCCCAGCGCAGCACCGCCCGGCTGACGGTGCGGGCCGCCCCGAGGTCGACCCGGAGCCACTGGTTGTCGTTGTAGCTGCTGGCCCAGCGGCTGCTCAGACTGCCGTCGACCGCCTTGTCCGGCGTGTTGCCGGTCAGGAACTGGGTGCTCGACGCGGTGGCCGGGCGACCCTGGGCCAGGTTGGTGACGTCGTCGCCCCGGCGGGCCGGGAACGAGACGACCTGCTGGTAGGTGGGGCGGTTCTGCCAGGCGATCACCGGGTGGGTGATGCCGCCGAGCCCGGAGTGGGCGATCGAGTCGGCGCACCACTGGTCGCCGGCGGAGCAGGACTTGTCGCCCGGGTAGACGGTGGTGGCCGGCACGGCCGTCGCCTGCCCGAGCGCGCCGAGCAGCGCCGTGCGGCACGCGGCCAGGTCTCCGCCACCGCAGTACGCGCGCCCGAGGCCGCCGGCCACCGGGTCGCCGAGCACGGTGCGCACGTCCTTGTCGACGTAGCCCCACCAGCCGTACTGGAACGACGAGCCCTTGTGCGCCTGGCCCTGCAACGCCCAGCTCGCGGCGCCGTCGCGCCCGCCGTTCTGGCCGCCCGACGGCGCCTCGTTGACCTCGATGGCGTCGACCAGCGCGGCGTAGAGGTCCGGCCCGAGGCCGGGGCGGAACTGCGCCGAGGCGAGCAGCGGCCACCACGCGTCGAAGATCCGGATGGCGTCGGCGTGCTGGTAGACCTTGGAGCCGGGCGTGGTCTCCACCCGCCGGGCGCCGGCCTGCTGCCAGGCCCGCAGCTTGCCGACCGCGTCGGCCAGTGCCGGGTCGGTGACCGGCGCGCTGTCCAGCACCCGCAGCAGGTCGCCGAGGACCTGCTGGCCGCGCAGGTCGGTCACCGCCGCGTCCGCCATGATCTTCACGACGTCGGCGCGGCCGAGCTTGCGCTGGGCGATCGCCGCGCGCACCGGACCGTCGAGCAACTGACCCCGGTGTACGGAGCCGAAGCTGAAGTTGCCGTCCGCCGCCCCGAAGTCCCGCGCCTGCTTGTTGTTCCAGCTCACGTAGTAGTCCTGGTTGACCGACTGCGGGTGGGCCGAGAGCGGGGTGTAGGTGGCCTCGTTGGTGTCCGGGTTCCAGCCGACCCACTCGTACGCCGGCTCGGCCTTCGCCGGCAGGTTCGGGTCGACGGTGGCCGGGCGGACCGGGTTCGAGCCGGAGTTGAAGTACGCCGCCTCGGTGGAGTTGACGTAGAACCAGTTGAACGCGTACCCGACGCTCGCGGCGGACGTCTGGAACGCCGCCGCGCTGCCCATCGCCGACGGGTCGTTGAAGGCCTGGAAGCCGATCGCCGAGTCGGCCTCGTGCCGGTAGGTGGAGCGCAGCTTGGTGAACGCGGTCGGCTGCCCGTTCACCAGCCCCCGGTAGGCGACCAGCCCGTACTTGGTGCGCAGCGCGCGCAGCGTGTAGGACCCGGCCGGGGTGGAGTCGGCCAGCGTCGGCGACCAGGAGTTGCGCTGCTCCAGCGTCTCCATGGCCAGGCACTGCCCGTGGTAGAGGTAGCGGTTGCTGCGCAGCGTCGGCGCGCTGCCGTCGGTGGTGCACAGCCGCACCGCGTAGGTGTCGGTGAGGTCCTGCGAGGCCGACGTCGCGCTCCACGCGTAGTCCTGGCCGCGGCCGAGCAGCACGTAGAGGTTCAGCCCGGCGAACGCGGCGCCGCGCGCGCTGATGCCCGGCCCCTGCAACTCCTGGAGCATCAGCAGTTGCGGGGCGAAGTAGCCGGTCTGCGGGCCGAACACGGCGACCGGGTTGCCGGTGGTGGTGTGCCGCCCGGAGACCACGACCGCGTTGGACATGCCGTGCGCGCGCAGGTTCGCCAGGCCGCCGATCAGCTCCTGGGTGGCGGTGCTGGCGCCGGTGCGCGCGGCGGCCCCGCCGGTCTGGTCGTAGGCGAGCGGCTCGGCGACCACCGTGCCGGCGTCGGGGAGCACCGCGCTGGTCGCGCCGGGCGGCGTCGCGCCGTACGGGAAGCTCTGCCCGTCGTGCAGGGTCAGCACGGTCTCCGGGTCGTTCTGCGACCGGAACGCCGCCCACACCCGGTCGCCCTCGGTCGCGCCGTACTTGGCCCGGGCGGCCACCCGGACCAGCGCGGACTGGATCTCGCTGCCGCCGCCCCCGCCGAAGAGGCCGCCGATCACCCCGGCGGTGGCGATCAGGTCGGTCATGGTGAAGTGCTTCGGTTTGCCGGCGCCGGCGAGCACGTACTCGCCAGGGTAGTTGTCGTCGGCGATCGACTTGTCGATGTAGGCGTTGATGCCGGCGATGTAGTCGACCACGTCGGTGTAGAGCTGCTGGCCCCGGGCGCCCTTGGTGCGCAGCGCGTTGACCTGGGCCTGGAGGTCCGCCTCGGTGTAGGGCGAGTTGGCCCAGACGCTCTGCTCCAGCTCCCGGTTGCCGGGGGCACCGCCGGCGAACGAGGTGACGTTGCCGCGGCCGACGTGCCGCAGCAGGTCCATCACCCAGAGCCGGTCCTGGGCCCCGGCGTAGCCGGCGCCGAACATGGTGCCGGCGCGGGTGGTGCCGGTGACGCGCGGGACCCCGGTGGCCTTGTCCCGCACGATGGTGACGTCGGCGCGCGGCGAGACGGTGCTCTCGACCTGCGCGGCGGGGACGCCGAAGGAGGCGTCGTTGAAGAAGTGGGCGATCTGCTCGTCGGTCAGCCCGGCGTAGTTGTAGACCAGGTTCGCGTACTCGTCGAGCTGGTCGCTGGAGTGCGCGGGGCGGGTGCCGAGCGCCTGGTGGGCCAGGATGGCGGCCAGCGTGGCGTTGCCGTTCTGCCCGGGGGGCAGGATGTCGGCGCACTGGCCGAGGCAGTAGTCGTTGGCGGCGAACGGGCTGGCGGCCAGCGCCGGTGCCGGCGGGGTGACGGTCAGGACGCTCGCGGTCAGGGCCGCGGCGGTGAGCGCCGCGAGCCGGGCGCGGAGTGGGGGACGGGGCATGAGAGTTCCTCCGGGGACGCGGAGTCGGGCCTTCGGTACGCCCGGCTGCCGTGCCGACATCTCGCCCTCCGCGCCCGGGCGCTCCACCCGGAGGTGAGATTGGCTCATATCTATCTCCGGGCAATGATCGCGGCCGGCCGCCGCCCGGGATAGCAGTCGTTCACCAACCGCCAATGCCGACGTTTCGCCCCGCCGGCGTCGCTCCCCGGACGTGACAGCGGGGGCGGTGCCGTCGCCACCCCCACCGCGTCTCCCCGCTGGCGCGCCGTCAGTGCTTGTGGAACGACTGGTGCGCCACACCCGACGCTGACGCCCTCGTTACCCGACCGGAGGGCTGTCGAGGCGGAGACGTGAAACCTGCGGTCAAGCCCAATCGGATCCGGCATCATGAACTTTCGGCGCCCGACGGACGGTCAGGACGGCCAGCACGAGCGCGCGCTGGAGTGAGCAGTGTCGAGAACTGAGATCGTCGATGGGGTCGGATATCTCCTCGACCTGGCCGGTGTACTGGTCATCGCAATCGGGGTGGCCATCGCCTCGATCAGGTTCCTGCTGAGCTGCTGGCGGACCCGGCGGCCGACGGCGGCGTACCGGCCCTACCGACAGGGGGTGGGCCGCGCGATCCTGCTGGGACTGGAACTGCTGGTGGCCGGCGACATCATCCGCACCGTGGCGGTGTCGCCGACCTTCTACAGCGTCGGGGTGCTAGCCCTCATCGTGGCGGTCCGGACCTTTCTCAGCGTCACCCTCGAAGTCGAACTGGAGGGTCGTTGGCCGTGGCAGCGACGGCCCGGCATAGCCGGGCTGAAGGCGCCGGCCGGCGGCGAGCCGGCTCCGGCCGGAGATCGATAGCTGCTGGCCGGATGCCCTGCTGGTGGCCAGGATGACGATCATCGGCACCGACCGCCACCCGGGTCGTCCGCAAGACAGTCGTTGTGGAGCAGACTCCCGCAACGCTCTGCTCTCGCCGGCAACGGTTCCTGCCCGGCCTCGTCAAGCGGGGCGCGAGCGGACTCCGTTGCCGACGAAAACGGGTACGTCAGCTCTGGATGGAGAACGTCGCGACGACCCCGTTGTGGTCGGACCTGGTGCCACCGACGATGTCGTAACCGGTCATCCACATGCGCTGGTAATCCGGCAGCCGCTTCCAGAAGTAGACGTAGTCGATGTGCCGGTTGCCGTGCGTCCCGGTGCCCTGCTCACCGTAGAGGTTGTAGTTGGAGCGCAGGTTCGGCAGCTCGTTGGCCTCGAAGACCTGCCACGGAAACTTCGCGTACCCGTAGCTCCGGTCGGCGCTGAAGTCGACGTTGAGGTCACCGCTGACGATGACCTGGCCCGTGCCCTGCTTGGCGACCGCCAGGTCCTTCAGAGCCTGGAACTGGGCCTCGGCGCACCTGGTGCGCGGCAGGTCCTGCGGCTGACCGGCGGCCTCGATGCCGGCCACCGCGTGGGCGTTGATGTGCGTCACGGTGCGGCCGCTGGTCTTGTGCCGGTACGTGACCCAGTTGTTGTACCGCGCGGGTGGTACCTCGCCCGGACCGTTGGTGTCACAGACGAAGATCGAGCCCTTGTCGAGGACGTCGAACATGTTCTTCCTGGCGATCAGCGTCTCGCCGGCCTGGTTCGTCCCGCCTGGCGCGTACAGCCACCAGCCGTTGTCGGCGGCCCAGCCTTCCAGGAAGGCCTTGCGGTTGCCGACCTCGTTGAGCCCGACGAGGTCCGCCTTGGACGCGATCAGGTTGAGGTCGTGCGCGAAGTCGGCCTGACTCAGTCCGTAGTAGATGTTGAGCGTCGCCGCCTTGAAGGCCGTGTTCGCCGCGGCGGCTGGAGTGGCCGGCAGCAGAGCCGCCACCAGCGCGACGGCGCCTGCGAGAGCGCCCAGGGCACGGGCCGACCAGTTTACTGTCTCGCGCATCGACTTCCCTCCACACCAGGCCGCCATCGATGGCGGTCGGTGCACCCTAACAACTCGGATCGATGCGAGATTGAACGGCAGGAAACGAAAAATCGTCAGCTCGACGTCGGCCTGCTCGATCCGGTGGCCGGCCTTCGCGAAGGGTGTCGGCCCCGCCGGCGTACGCGGAGCGCACGAGATCTCGTCATAATGCTGCCGTGGCACCCTCCACCAGAAGCGCGCGATCCGTTGGCCGGACGTGGCGGACTGCGCGCTTCGTCGGCGCCCTGGCCCTCGCCGGTCTCGTGGGATTCGAGATGACCGAACGGCGGGGGCCGGTCCTGGGCGTGCTGGCCACGTTGACGTATGGACTGCTCCTGGGCGCTACCGCCCTCGCCTCTTCGCGGGTTCGACGCTGGTCGGCCGATCACAGCGTGGCGGACGCCGTGTTGGTCGTACCGCTGTCGTTCTTCGGTCTGCTACTGGTTCCGGCGTTGTCGTGGTGGGTCGCCGCCCTGATCGCGGTAGTTGCCGGTGTGGTGTTCGTGCCGGTCGTGGTGCACCGGCGAGCCCGTCGAGCGCGGGCGGTGCGGCCGACCGACCGTTGACCTCGGTCTTGGTGTCGACTCCTTCGGTGCCGCCGTCAGTTGCCAGGTGAAGGCGTCGTTGCGGCTCGGTTTCGTCGACTCAACCACGACCTTCGCACCCACGAGTCCGAGGATCGTCGCGTTAACCTCCTCGCATGACGCGTCACCTTGTCGTGCCCGGTCGAGGAGTTCCATTCCCCGACCACTGGTCGCGTGGCTGGGTCAGGGACCACCCGGAGTACCAATGGGCGCCCGAGCCGCCCGGGCCACCGTACGTCGCCGCCGAACGGGTCGCCGCGCTACACGCTGCGATAAGCGCCGACGGTGAGCCGGCGATCCTCATCGCACACAGTGCTGGATGCCTGACCGTTGCCGCCTGGGCCAAAGAGCACGTCGGTCCCGTCCGTGCCGCTCTACTGGTCACACCACCGTACCTGGATCCGGACTGGACTCCCGACCCTGGCGAGCCGGTCGATGTCTTCATCGACCACGTGCCACGCGAGCCACTGCCCTTCCGCTCGATCCTGGTCGCCAGCCGCAACGATCCAATCACCACGTTCGAGCAGTTCGAAGCGTACGCGCGAGACTGGGGCTCGGAACTGTTCGACGCGGGCGCCGTCGGGCACCTGGACTCCAAGACGGGGTTCGGTGCGTGGCCCGACGGCGAGCGCCTGGTCCGATCACTGGCCCAGCCCGTACAGCCATGACACCGCTAACGCCACTGCCGAAAGATTCAGCCAGGAAACGCGGGCACCGGAAACCGGGCACAGCGCCGGTAGCCAGTAAGCTGCGACGCCTGATCGGGTAGTTGCGATCCTCGCCAGGTGCGTAGACCGGCCGCATCAACCCGCGCGGCGGGCACTGTCGGTGGCCGGCTCTATGGTGCCGCCATGACGATCAGAGATGGTTGGATCTCGTTCGATCTCGGCAGGTTCCGCAGCCACGAGGTCGATTTCGCCACGTACAGCGGCAGCTCCCACACCGCGCTACCGGCGCTTCCCCTCGGGCATCCAGGTGGTCTGCACAGCTGGATGCGGGAGTTGGTGCCACTCGGTGAACGCGCTGCCGGTCAGTACGGCCTGGACACACTGACCAATGGCGCGCCCGTGTCCGGAAATGAGGCGGCCTTGCCGGAGCAGTTCGTCGCGTTCATGGCTGATCCGGTGCTGCGCGATTCGGTGCCGACCTGCACGTCGTGTTACTGGGCTTCCGACCTTCCGCGGGCGCCGAGCCCCGTCCACCATGGCGCGCAGCTGGTGCGGTTCCTCAACGACCAGCAGGGTTGTCTGTTCTGGTATCTGCACCTGCTACCGGACGGCAGCCACGAGGTCCTGTGCGGTGCAGAGGCGTACGACCTGCGGGTGGTCCCCCAGGAGGAAGCGCATGAGGACCTGGTGCGGGTGGCCGACGACTTCGACCAGTTCATTGCCCGATTCTGGATCGAGAACCTTGCCTGGTACGAGGTGGTGGGACAGAAGCGATCCGATGAGCAGCTCTCCGAACCGGTCTGGGAGTACGTACGCCACTATGCCTCCGCGGACCCGCCGGCCGTTCGGTGACCAACCACCGGCGCGGCTGCAACTCGGCTGGGCTGACACCACCCCTTCGTCCTCACCCCGTCGCTACCCCCAGCGCACATCCTGCGCTGGGGGACCCAGCAATGGGCATCCCAAGCCAGAGCCCGACGATCCCACCAGCGCAGACTCGGTCGCTACGGCAGCCAAAAGATCAAGTGACGTTTAAGCACGATTCGAAAGGGACTGCCCATGGGCGTGGAGTTGATCCGACGCCGCCTGTCGGTTGATGAGCTGCGGACGGTGCTGGACGATCCGACGATGGCTGACCCGCTGCTCCACGGCGAGGCCGTCGAGATGCCCAATCCCGGACTGGATCTGTGTCGACCACCCACCTCCTGAGTCACCTGAGCCGGTGAGCCGCACCGCCTGCTACAGGTAGTCGGCCAGGACTTGGTCCTGGGGCAGTCGGTGCTCAGCCGCAGGACCGGATAGTGGCCAGGTGAGGGCGTCGGCGTGCGTACGCTCACGTCCATGTCTGCAGCCGAGATCGAGATGGATGACGGTGCACAGCTGCGCACGTGGACCACGGGCTCCCTGGATCACGCCGACATCCCCTTGGTCATCCTGCACGGGGGTCCGGGGCTGCCCGACTATCTCGGCCCGGTCGCCGGCATGGTCGAGGACCTGTGCCTGGTCCATCGCTACGACCAACGTGGCACGGGAGGATCCGGCTGGGAGGGGCACCATACGATTGCCCGACACGTTCGAGACCTGGCGTTGTTACTCGACGCGTGGGGGCACGACCGGGCCGTCCTGGTGGGGCACTCGTTCGGAACCAACCTGGCCTGCTACTTCGCCCTGGCGCATCCCGAGCGCGTCGCGGGATTGATCCAGATCGCCGGGCCCTTCCTGGACCCCTGGCGCGATGCCTACGGTGCGGCGCAGCGAACACGACGCACCGACGAGCAGCAAGACAGGCTCGACGAACTCGAAGCGAACGCATCGCGGACCGACGCCGAAGAGATCGAGTACCTCACTCTGTCGTGGTTCACCGACCACGCCGACCGGGCTCGGGCCTGGGACTGGGCATTGGCATCGGCCCGCGCGCTGCGACCCGTCAACTATGTGATGAACAGCCAGCTCAACGCCGCGAAGAAGGCGGACCCGCTCGAATCGCACGTGAATGAACTCCGCGAACGCCTTCCCGCCGGCACCGTGATCATCGGCGGAACCGATGACAGCCGGCCCGCCGATGCCCTGCGACGACTCGGAGCCCACCTCGGGTGCGAGGTCGTCCTCATTCCGAACGCGGGCCACCATCCCTGGCTGGAAGCACCGGACCAGTTCACCGCGGCGATCCGCACGGCCGTGGCGAGACAAACCCGCAGACATGCCTGACGAACCACCGTCATATCGGCGGTAGCTCGGACCAGAACGCACTTCAGTTCGGCATTCGGGGCACCAACCGGCGTGCCGATCGCGCTCACGTCACGTGACGCACGGATCGCGGCATGAGCGTACGAGCGATCAGGCAGTGCCGTCGATCTGCCTGATCCACCGGCGAACCGCCGAAAATGCCGCATCGGCACGGCCCGGAGGACGCTCGCGGCTCCGTGGCCGAGCCTTCAGCGGGATCAGCGGCCCATCGACATCAACGAAAATCAAGGGGCTGTTGGCAAGGCCGGCGATCACGCTCGACTCGTACGGCAGCAGGAACGCGCAACCGCACCCGTCGGCATGTCGGGCAACCAGTTACGGCGTTCGCGGAGGCTCGGCCGGGCGGCTGCTGGCGTTGTACAAGTTCTTCGCGGCGACAACGGCGGCCTGGATGTGCTCGGGGCCCACGCCGTGTACGTTGAGCGGCGGGTGCACACGCCGGACAAGTTCGGCCTCGATGATCGCCGGTTCCGCATCCTCCGCCCAGGTCAAGCGCAGGTGCGCGTGCATCCACTTGGTCAGCCGCGCCTCATCCTCGGGGACCAGGACGACACGGTCGGTCCAGGTCGTCCGGTATCCCTCGGACACAAGAAGCCCGGCCAGGGTACGGCGCAGAGTCGAGCTGCCCGAACGCCTCAGATGGTTGCGCAGGATCCGCCCCCGCAGGCTGCCCGCCCGTCCGAGGTACAACAGCCGTAACGACGGGATGTGCTCATTCGGCAGTCCGGGAAGATCGGGAAAGACCGAGGGAGCAGCCCACCAGGCGTAGACACCGCTGCCACGGCTGAGCCGCTTGGCGGCGACACTGAGTTCGACCGGCACGCCGCAGAGCAGCCGCAAAGCCTCGCCGACCCGGGCCTCGTCGGTAGGGACGTCGTCGGGTCGCCGTTCGGGAATGGTCATCGAGACCATCGTAGTTCCCGGCCGATCGTGGCCGGGACCGGAAGGACCGGATGCCCCACGCAATGGCACCTGAACCTGCACCTGCCTGGCGGAACCCTGCCTAGCGCGCTTAGCGAGAGAAGAGTGAGCCGCCGTACGTGGCGGCGGCTGAATCCTGCTCTTCGAGCTGAAGTCGCGGCCGGCCGGCCTTGAGGACTGAGGACCGGTCAGGCGCGGGCGGCTGGTTCGGTGGGCTTCGTGGTGGGGCTGTCGCTCGGTCCACCGTCGGCTGACTCGATCTCCGTTGCGTCGGCAGCGTGGGCCGGGGCCGCCGCCTGCAGCCGGCGGACGTCCCTGCTGGTCAGCATGCCGAGGACGGCGAGCACCACCAGAGTCGCCAGAATCAGCAGTGTGTCGCGGGCGCCGATCGCCACGGCGACCGGTCCGACCGCGATCTGGCCGAATGGGATGGCGATCCATGACCCCAGCATGTCGTAGGAATAGACGCGGGCGAGTCGGTCGGCCGGGATGTGCTGCGCCATCGACGTGTCCCAGGCCACCGCGAACTGTTCGACGGCGATGCCGACCGCCACTGCGGCCAACAGCAGCACGACGATGGTGGGCGCCAGGGCCAGCCCCAACAGCAGGAACGACTCGGCGAACATGCAGGCCACCCCAAGCAGCAGCAGCCGGCGAACCCGGATCCGCAGGGCGATCAACCCGCCCACGACCATGCCGACGGTTTGCGCCGCCAACACCAGGCCCCAGGCGCTACGGCCGACCGTCTCGTCCGCGACGGCCGGGCCGAGCACGTTCACGCCGCCAGCGAGGGCCGCATTGAGGATCATGAAGCCGAGCACCACCACCCAGACCCAGGTCCGCGCGGTGAATTCCGTCCAGCCCTCCCGAAGGTCGGCAACGACGCTCGTGCGGGTGCTCTTCGCTGGCGAGGCAGCGACCCGGACTCCGGCGAACGCGACAGCCGCGACAGCGAAGGTGAGCGCGTCGATGGCGAGGCCCCACCCCGGCCCGACGGCGGCCACCAGGAGACCGCCGAGCGAAGCGCCGCCGATCATGCCCGCGTTGATGCCGAGCCGGATGAGCGCGTTGGCCGGCTGGATCAGCTCCGGCGGTACGGTCTGCGGCGTCGCAGCGGCCGAGGCTGGCTGGGACAGCGCGCTCACGATGCCGTTGGCCGCGCCGAGCGCCAGCAGCAGCGGGATCGTCGCCGTGCCGGTGAGCACCAGGGCGGCCACCACCGCCTGGGTCACCGCACTCAGCACATTGGAGCCGACCAGGACCAGCCGGCGCGGAATCCGGTCAGCTATCACCCCACCGAAGAGCACGAACAGCACGGTCATCAGCGATCGCGCGCCGACCACCAGGCCCAGGTCGCGCACCGAGCCGGTCATGTCGAGCACGGCGAAGGCCAACGCGATGGGAGCGACACCGTTGCCCAGCATGTTGACCAGCCGGCCGGCAGCCAGGTATCGGAACGCGTCATATCGCAGCGGAGCCAGCATCCGTCCTCCATCTGGAACAGGCGCATCAACGTGAGCGGTTCGAGGACATCAAGCCGTTCGCCCCCATGATGCCCTCCGCCGGAGTGCCCGAGGCCGCAGGGAACACTCGTGATGATCGCCTCTCAGCGCGGTTCGATCGAGCCATTTTTCTCAAGTGCGGCAGAGGACCACGGATGGGTGCGGATCGAGCTCGTGGACACCGATGACGTCACACGCACCGCATTCGAGCGAGGGTGCCGGATCGCTCATCGCGGGGTAGACGCTATCCCTGCGGCTGCTCATGATCGATGCCATTTGTTGGGCGTCGACCACCGATCTCGGCACCCTCATCCCGGCATGAGCGGGCGGCGCGGCCCGCCAGGCGACCGCACGTAGCGCCCGCTCGACGGCAAATCAGTGCGACGATGGGATGCGACCCTTGATGCATGGCAGGACCAGCAACCTCAATCGTCGACGTTCCGTCGCATGACACGCTCCCGAGGCACTACGTGGCACCGCGAAGGACGGCCTGCGAAGACCGGCACACAGGCTCGACACCGACGAATCTCTGCGTACCCGCAATGCTGGGTGAGTTTGGCGCTGCCTGCCGGGCGCTAGCCGTAGTTGCGGCCGGCCAGTTCGATGAGGGCGAGCAGGGTGTCGTGGCAGTCCTCGGCGTTCATCATCACGGCGACCGCTGTGCCCGACACCGGCCAGGCAAACGAAAAGCACCTGTAGCCGGTGTTCTGCCCGGTATGCCCAAAACGCCCATCGCCAAGTTCGGTGCCAAGACCAAACCCGCCGGGCACCTGCGGGGTCAGCATCTGTGCGGCCAGATCCTGCGGCAGTAGCGCGGATTCGCCCGCGGCGGCACGGCTGATCTCCAGCTCCAGCCGCACCAGGTCCGCCGGGGTACTCCACAGCCCGGCGCCGGCCATCTCCGGCTGCGTATGCCAGCCGCCGCGAACGGGGGTGCCGCCACAGTGGCCGCGGGCCGCACGGTCCCGGTGTTCGTTCGGGAAGTGCTGATCAAAGCTGCTGTCCACCATGCCCACCGGTTCCAGCACGAGCGTCGCCATCAGCTTGTCGAACGGCGTCGAAGTCACGTCGGTCAGGAGTTGCTCGAGAACGGCGTAGTGGCTGCCTGAATAACGGAACTCGGTGCCCGGCGGCAGTTCGCGCCGGACCCTGGGCGTGTTGGCCGGTGGCTCACCCTGCAGGATCTGCTGCAGTGATGGCACGGGCTGACCTGCGGCGTACCCGGGGAACCAGTTCTTGGTCAGGCCTGCGGTGTGGGCCAAGAGCTGGCGTACGGTCACCGTACCGGTTCCGGGCAGCCGCCAGGTGGACAGGTAGGCGTTGACGTCGGTGTCGAGATCGAGGGTCGCGTCGGCGACCAGCCGCAGCGTGCCGAACGCGGCGACGTGCTTGCTGATCGAGCATGCCGGGAACAGCAGGTCGTGACCAGCAGTCCAGACGTCACCGTCGAGCCCGCCGACCGCGACCCCGATGCCGGAAATGCGGTCGGTACCGGGAACCAGGTCCTGCCACTCCTCTTCGAATCCCATGACCCCCGAGTATGCCGTGGTCAGACCACACTGATGAGTTTCAGCAACCGGGCCACTGCCTGGCCGCAGCCGCCAGCTACGAGCCCCAGAGGATGGTGCGGTGCGTACCCGGAGCGCGATTCGAACGCGCACTGTCGCCGTCCTGAGCGGCGCGCCTCCTGCCATTTGGGCTACCCGGGCGTGGAGCCGGCGGCGGGACCTGAACCCGCTGCCTGCCGATTACAAGTCGGCTGCACGGCCTGTCGTGCTGCGCCGGCATTGCGTGCCCTCGGCGCGAGTCGAACGCGCACTGACGACGTCCTCAACGTCGTGCCTCTGCCGTTGGGCTACGAGGGCGGAAAGCTGGGAGCGGAGGATTCGAACCTCCACGGACCGGGTCAGAGCCGGTCATGCTGCCGGTTACATCAGCTCCCAATGCGGCCAGCGGGGTGATGGCGCGCTGGCCGGCATCAGCAACAGGGACAGCGCGGCCCGGGTGGGTACCGTCGGTGCGGTCCGCAGGGGCGTGCGCGCCTCGGACGGGGTCCGGTCGCCCTTGGGCTGGTTGCAGCCGCCACAGGCGGCCACGGTGTTGAGCCAGGTGTTGGCGCCGCCGCGCGAGCGCGGCAGCACGTGGTCGATGGTGGACGCGGCGCGGCCGCGGAAGCCGCGGCGACGCCCGTCGCGGGCCAGCACGCCGGCGCGGGACCAGGCCGGGCCGCAGCTGTGCCGCCAGCGGGTCATCACATGGGTGGTGAGCCGGACGACGGTCGGCATCGAGTACGAGCACGTCCGCCGAAATCTCCTTCCGGTGTCGTGGCCGGAGGTGGGTGTGGAGCGGCTACCGGGGCTCGGACCCGGGACCGCCACGGCAGAGCGACGCTCTGCCTGCTGAGCTACAGCCACCTGCGAGCCGTCGACCGGATTCGGACCGGTGGCCACACGCCGGCCGGTGGAGACAGGCCCCGCCCCTCCTGAAGGGGCGCGGCTCGCACCGCTACTTTCGTGTCCCCGGAGAGATTCGAACTCCCGGCCCCCGGATCCGTAATCCGGTGCTCTATCCACTGAGCTACGAGGACAGACGGAATCGTGCGCGGCCTACCCGGGCTTTCCGGGGCGGTGACCAACCGCCTGACGGGTGGTCAGCCCGTCATGTTCGCCGTTCACATCCCGTGGTGGACCTGGGCGGATTCGAACCGCCGACCCCCGGCCTGCCGAACCGGTGCGCTACCCGCTGCGCCACAAGCCCCTACGTCCGGAACCCCCGAGTCGAACGGGGTGTCTCGCGCTCCCAAGGCGCGCGGGTTGCCGTCTCCCCCGCTCCGGATCACCCGGCCGCTGGCGGATCTACCGGTGGCCGGGCCATGACGTCCGATGCGGCCCACGAAGGTGTGCGCGGCATCGGTGATGTGCCATCCGCTGTGGAATTCTCAACAATCGATGCCGCCGGCGGGGCCGGGGCGGTGCGTACGGGCAGCAGGAATCGAACCCGCGTCTTCCAGCTTTGGAGGCTGGTGCTCTGCCGGTGGAGCTACACCCGTAGGTCGAATAGGGATGTGGTGGCCGGGGGCCGGGAAGAAAACGCCGCCCGATCCCGGATCTGGGAGGGCGGCGCGAGGATCGCTAGCGGGTGCTAGCTGCGCCACCGTCTCAGCTCTTTGCTGGCCTTGTTACCGGCCAGCAGGCCGGGTCGCCCGAAACAGGTCATGGCGACCTCGCCGCGCGGCGTGAGCCGCTGCGATGCGATCGAGGTGTGCCACAACATCTCGGTCTCCCGGTTCCTAGTTGGTCGGCTCGGTGCTGATCTCCACAGTAGGGGCGGCCATCCGCCTCTGCAACGCTATTAGAGAGCGACGTGGGACCTCTGGTTGCTGTCCGAGGGGTATCCGGGCCCGCTGGCATGGTACGGATTGTCACCCCGGATGGGGCAGGGTGCGTAGCTCGGTGACGAGGTCGCGCACGCCGGGGATGCGGGACGCGACGGGGATGCCGTCCGGAGGTCGCTACAGGCCGGGGGTTGGCGGCGCGATCCGCTTGCGGGCCGCCTTCCGGCCGATGCGAGCCCTCTCCCTCCCCTGGCAAAAAGCAGGTTCAGCCACCTCCAATGCGCCCCCAGCGCCGACACGGTCGTCACACGACCGTGCGTGACCACTGCTGGTTGGTACCGGTGTTGCACGGATACTGCTTGAGGACCACGCCGTCCGCGGTCGACGCGGACGGCACGTCCACGCACTTGCCGCTGTGTCGTACCCGGAGCTGGAAGTAGCTGCCGTTCGCGACCATCTGGAACTGCTGGTTCGCGCCGGTGCCACAGGTGTACTGGACGAGCTCGGCACCGTCGGCGGTGGAGGCGCTCACCACGTCGAGGCACTTTCCGCTGTGCCGGCTGACGACGCGCCAGTAGCCGCTGCCGGCGTCCTGGAACTGCCACTGCTGCCACGCGCTTCCGCCGTACGTGTACTGGCCGACGCGCGCGCCGTTGTCGGTGTTCGGTGACTGGACGTCCATGGCCTTGCCGCTGTGGCGCACGTTGATCCGGTAGGTCGTTCCCGTTGCTGGAGGGGGTGTCGTGGGGCCGCCGATGGTGTCGCCCCACCCGTAGCGGATCCGGTCGGCGCCCGAGGTGTTGCGGACGGTCAGGTCGAGGTTGGTGCCGCTACCGCTGAGCGAGAACATCGAGTACGCGTCGTATCCGGAGCTGCCGGGCTTGCCGCCGAGGGCGGGCCAGTAGGTGCCACCCATCCGGTTGTCGCGCATCACCTGGGCCATGGCGCGAATGTGGCGCACGAAGTTGTCGGTGCTGCCCGCGTCGGCGTAGTCGAGGCCGTTGTCCATGAGCGCGCCGAACTCGGTGGCGACCGCCCGGGAGGCGCAGTTGCCGAGACGGGTCTGGATGTGGCTCAGAAAGGCGTCGTAGGTCATCGGGCTGTAGAAGAAGGCGTAGTGGTGGAAGGAGAGCAGCGTCGAGTTGAAGCGGGTGTCGTTGCAGACGTCACGCAGGTCCTGGCTGTAGCCGGTGCCGCCGATGAGCACCCGGCCGGGCACCGCGGAGTAGTGGTAGCTGAGCCAGTCGGCAGCGACGTTGCGCCATTCCGTCGAACTGTAACCGTGCGGCTCGTTCATCGGCTCGAAGTAGACGTTGGTGTTCGAGCCGTACGTGTGGGTCACCGTGGACCACATCGTGTTCCACGCGGCCAGGTTCGTGATCCTGCCACCGGAGGCGGCACCGTCCTCCCAGTACGCCAGAATGACCTTGAATCCGCGGGCGGTGGCCGCGTCGATGGCGCCTCGGTAGGCGTCCCACCACGTCGTTCCCACCGTGTGGGTGTTGATGGGCAGCCGGACCGTGTTGACCCCCATGGTGGAGGCCATGTCGTCGTAGAGGGCATTGGCCTTGGCCCGCACTGTCGCGTTGCTGTCGGACGAGTTCAGGCCCTGCACGACGAGTGGACCGGTGCTGAAGTTGTCACCCAGCACGGCCCAGTTCATGCCTCGGAACTGGTTGGTGGCGGCGGTGGCCGGTGACGACGTGACGACGACGCCGACCATCCCTGCCACTGCGGTCACCAGCGCGACCAGCGACCAACGCAGCGGTCGGCTGATCCGCGACACTCCTGATACGTAACCGCCAGACGACGTGATCCGGGTCGAGAAACGTCCACTCACTGGATCTGGCTCCTCTCGGTTCGAGCTCACCCGCACCACACCCGCGCTGTGCGGTCGGGTGTCAGGCTGTCCGTCGGAACGTGGCGTCGGCGCGGTCCGAGTCGGTGCTGATCGCGTCGATCCGCAGCACGTAGTTGCTGTGCCTGACGTACCGGCCGGGGAAGTTGTAGGACTGGAACGACGACCACGAGGAGTTCGCCAGTCCGGCCACCTGGCGGAAGGTGGCGTCCTCCCGGAACGTCGTCGAGCCGTTGTTCGGTTCCAGGCCCAGCACGTAGTTGTTGTGCCGCAGGTAGTGGCCGGGGAAGTTCACCGACTCGAACGACACGTACCCGGATCCGCTGTCCGCCAGCCCGGGAACCACCCGGAACTGCGCGTCCAGCGCGGGGGCGACGTTCGGGTCGATCCGGACGGCGTAGTTCTGATGCCGTACGTAGCGGTCCTGGAAGTTGAACGACTGCAGCCGCTGGACGGGCACAGCGCCCGCGTTGTTCGTCTCGCCGGACGGGCCGGCCAGGACGGTTGAGGTGGAGACAGGGACACCGAGGTGCGGCGTGCCGTCCGGGTTCCAGGAGATCCGCTGCGCGCGGCTGGTGCGGGTGGTCCCGCAGCCTTGGGAGGACGATGAGTTGGCGTGGTAGACGATCCAGTCCTCCGTGCCGTCGGGCGAGGTGAAGAAGGAGTGGTGGGCGGGACCGTACACGCCGTTGGTGTCGCTGCGCTGGAACAGCGGGTTGGCGAGCTTGGTCCACGAGGTGCGGCTCAGCGGGTTGGAGCCGGTCAGCTCGAGCGCCCCGATCTTGTAGTCGGGCGTGCCGCAGTAGCTTGCCGAGAAGGTGAGGAACGTGCGGCCGACGCGTTGCAGCGGGTAGGGGCCCTCGTTGACGGGGTTGCCCTGGCGCTCCCACGAGAAAGTGGGCTCGGAGATCAGCGTCCCCAACGACGCGGGCGTCCACGGGTTGGTCAGACGCGTGATGTAGAGGCTCTGCAGGCCGCCGTTCTCGAACCCCGAGTTGTTGTTGAACGCGGAGAACACGAAGTAGTTCACCCCGCTCACCGTCATGACGCTGCCGTCGATCGACCAGCCGTTGTTCGGCATCAGACTGAGCGGGCCCCGGTAGGTGTAGGGACCCATCGGATCGGTTCCCGCGCTCTCCAGCACGTGCTGACGCTGCCCGCCGCAGCATGCGCTCGGGCCGGCCGAGTAGTAGAGGTACCAGCGCCGCCCATTCGGGCCGTCGAGCAGGTGCATGCTCGGCGCCCACATGTTCGATGTCGCGTTCGGCTGCGACATCGTGAACACCCGGGTCTCCGGTGCCGTGCGCAGGCCGCCGAGAGTCGACGCCCGACGGATGTAGATGTTCCCCGTCCAGGTGGTGGCCGTGTAGTAGTAGTTGCCGTTGTAGTAGCCGAGCCACGGGTCGGCGCTGTTGGGCGTACCGACGACGGGATTCTGGAACGACGCGCCGGGGGCGGCGCCACTCGGGGTGGAGACGGCGCCCATGCCGACGCTGAGCAGGACGGCTGCGACCAGTGCGATGACGGTGGATCGGGTACGTGCCAGCATGAGGTACGCCCTTTCGACGGCCGTGTTTCCGACGTGACGAGGTGACGGCGCATCGAGCCACCTGGCGTCTCGGCGTTTCCGAGCCGCCGGATGACCCGGACGGGTCAGGTCACTTGGGAATTGCCGTGCCGTGGCGGCAGCCGGAGCAGCCCACCAGGCTCAGGCCGGTCCACGAGGTGAGGTTCGCGCTCGTCGCCGTCCAGATACCACCGTTTGTGTACTTGTCGACGTAGATCCGGTACTGCCCGTCGTCCAGCCGCACCAGTGACGGGCCCTCGTAGCCGGAGCTCCACAGGGTGCCTTGGCGGGTCCAGCCGCTGGTCAGGCTGTTACTCGTCCAACGCTCGATGTACTTCGTGCTCTCGTTCTTCGTGAAGGCGTGGTAGGTGCTGCCGGACTTCACGACGTAGGTGTCGATGTAGTTGTAGCCCAGGCCGCCCATCTGCTGCGGGCCGCTCCACGACGTGAGGCCCGCGTTCTGGGCGGTGTAGACGTACGGCCGGAAGCCGCTCGGGTTCGTGGTCTGGCGGACACTCACGATGACCCGGACGGTGCCGCCCTCGACGTAGAACTCCGGCGCCCACACGTTCTGCGTGCTGGAGATGCCCGACGGCACGGTGGCGATGTTCGTCCAGTTCCGCAGGTCCGTGCTGCGCGCGACGGCGAAGTAGGTCGAGTTCGTCGTCCAGGACTGCCACGTGTACGCGACGTAGTAGGTGCCGTCGCGCTTGATGATGCTCGGGTCCCGGAGCACGCCGGTCGGGCCCCGGAAGTTCGTGTCGTAAAGGACGCTGTAGCTCGTCCCCCCGTTGGTGGACTGATAGACCCACAGCTCCTGGTCCGCCGCCCCGTCGCCCTTGAACGTCGTGTAGATCAGCGTGGTGGCCGCCGAGGCGGGCTGCGGGGCCGTCAGGCCACCGAGGATGAACGCGAGGACGCCGACCATCGCGACGAGCGGGCGGAATGCACCTTTCCGTTCCTTGCGAATCGTCATGTTGCCTCCTTGCTCTCGGGCCCACGCGGGCGGGGACCTGATCGAGACGCCGTGGGCGGTCGGGTGGCTGTCGGCCCCGAATGACGAGATGTGCGCCGGCCGTCGTGAGCGCGCCGATGACACCGAGGGTCGGGCCGCCGGGCCCCTTGTGGGTACGCCGGTGGTCGAAGCCGCTGTCATTCGTCTCAGGCCCCGGCCGCCACCCCTCTCAGGAAAGCCAGCGATGTTAGCGCTAACAGACTGCGTCGCCGACAACCATGAAGGACTTCACCATCCTGGCGTAGCTCACCCGCCGCACGGGCGATCCTGGCACGCAAACCCGCCACAGTCGCCATGTGTGCTGGTTGTTAAATCGAGGTATCGACAAGTGTTAGCGATCCCATCCCGAGTGTCAAGCGCTCGGGCCGGCGCGCTGCTTCACCTCGGATCGGGCTCCGCCACCGTCCACTGCCGCACCGGCCCGCGCCGCACGAGGTCGACGCGCCCGCCCGAGACGTCCCGATCGCGCCTCTCCCACCTGCCACTACGGCGATCATGGCCAGCCGCAAGGCGGCTCCGCCATCAAACTTCCACCGCCATACATTGATATACATCACTTCAATCGGCTTAGATGAGCGGGCGGTCCCGATCCTGGGAGCGCGCACATGCCGACCGAGGAGAACCCTTTGCCAAGGCTCCACCTCCGGGTACGTCGGGCACACGCCCTCACCGCCGCCGCCGCGACCCTGCTCGCGGCCGCCCTCACCGTGGTCACACCCACCGCCGCTCACGCGTGGGGGCCCGGCGCTGAACCCACTCTGCCGTACGCGCTGCCGGCCCTCCCCGACGTGCCCGTACGCGGGTGCCAGTCGACAGTGGCCAACCCGTCCGCGCCGACCGGGGCCAGCCCCGCCCTCCAGGTCATCTACGCCTGGCACGACGGCAATGGCAACAACTACGAGGCCAACGTCGAGTACATCGCCAAGGTGGTCGATCGCATCGACTGGGCGCTGGACCAGTCGAGCAACTACGACCAGCATGTCAAGCTGAGCTGCCGCACCGGGTACGACACCAGCACCTACGCCGGTTACGCCCGCTCGCTGATCGTCCCCGAGAAGATCGACGCCGGGACCAACCCGAGCACCAGCTCGGCCGTCGTCCGCAGTGACCTGATCTCCGCCGGATACGACGACAGCAACCGCATCTACCTCGTCTTCACCGACTTCGCCTCGAACTCCGACGCCTACGTGTGCCCCACCGGCGGCGGATACAACTCCTCCGGCGGGCACTGCTCGGCGGTGACCGAGTCCTGGACCACCGGCGTGGGTGGGCACGAGTTGGGACACGTGCTCGGCGCTCCGCACGCCTGGATGGCCGAGACGGGAGCGCCGTACTACCCCGAGATCATGTACGGCTGGTGGGACAACTGGAACCTCGACCCGGGCTTCCGCAACTACTACGACCCGAGTGAACTGTCGGCCAGCTTCTATCTCGACCCGCACCCCTCCACGTCGAAGGGGAACATCGCCAACCACCCGATGCTGACCGCACCGACCTGCTGCGACGTCGGCGCCAACAACGACTCGCTCACCGCCGAGCAGCGGACGTTCGAGGCGACCACGCCAGGCAGCAGCACGTCGACGTTGACCTCGTCCGGCGGCTGGCACCAGGTCACCCCCTCCTGCGGCACCTCGGGGATCTCCTGCACCTACTTCGACGGGCGTCGGTCGGCGCAGTTCAACACCTACACCGGCCCCTCCAACAGCTCGTCGATCTCGCTGACCAACCGGCCGGCGGTGACCGCTGGCAACACGTACAAGTTCTTCGCCAGGCTGCGGGCCAACGCCGCGGTGACCACACAGCTCCAGCTCGCCTGGTACAACTCCGGCGGCACCCTGCTGTCGACCAGCTCCGGCACCGCGTCGACGCTCGCCAGCAACTGGCTGGAATACCGGCTGACCGCCACCGCTCCGGCGAACGCGACCTCCGTGCGGGTCACCTTGGCCGTGCCCAATCAGTCGACCACCGGCAACTACGCGATCAACATCGACAGTCTCCAGCTAAATGACTGCACGGCGAACACCGGCGGCAACTGCCGCTACGACACCTGACCCTCCGCTGATCCGGACCCGGTGCGGGCCGGCGGGCACTCGCCCCGCCCGCACCGGGTGCGGCGCCCACCGTGCCACCCGCCTGACCGCGCACCCACTCACGCCTCGTCCTCCGCATGATGGTCGCGCCGGTGTTGGCATCGCGCAGGGTTGCCGCCGCACCTGAGCTCTGCTCGTGGATCTGCCAGATCTCCTTTCCGGCGCGGCCCGGGACGAAAGTCGCTGACGTGCAGCGCGTCGCCGTGGGCGTAGAAGTTGGTGGTGTACCGGCCCGTACCATTGGCGTTGATCGTCATGCCGCCGTAGATGAGTCGTCGGTGCCGTTGCCGTCGACGTCGGCGATGGACAGCGGATGCGTGCCGCGTCCGGTGTACTGACCACCGGCGTTGGCGGAGTCGAACTTCCACCGCAGGGTGAGCTGTCCTTCGCGGAAGTCGTACGCGGCAATGGCGCTCTTGGCGTAGTAGCCACGGCCCATGATCAGGCTGGGCCGTCGGCGGCTGAAGCCGAATTCAGAAGGCCAAGCACTGGAAGTTCCGGATCCGCCCAGGCGAACTTGCTGAGCCGAACCGAAAACAGTTTCTGTTCGGCATCGACGTCCCCTGCGCCATGTGGCTGAGGACCTGACGCCTCCGATGGCCCAGGGAGCGACATGCTGGCCAGGCGCTCGCTCCTGTCCGACGCCATCGCTCCCACTACCGGCGGCACTGACCAATCCACCACTGCGCTGGCTGACCGGACCCACCGGCCGGCTACCCGAACGCGCCATCACCGGCGGCCGCAACACCATGTCCACCGTCGCTGGCATCGAGGCCACCACCGCCTTCGGGACCCAGGAAGCCGCAATCAGCGGTGGCCTGAGAGGGCATCTGATCCGTGTAGCGGTCGATACACGTTCAGTCGTCGCGACAGTGGTTCTTGGTTCGTTGATCTCGTCGTGGGCGTGAGGCGACGTGGGTATCGGTCGGACGTGTCGGACGAGCGCTGGGCGTTGATCGAGCCGGTGCCGACCGCGGGGCGGGCAGCCCGGGGTGGGGTTGGGGACCAATCGGCCGGCGCATGACCTACGGGAGATCGTCAACGCGACCCTGTAGATGGCAAGGACGGGGATCGCGCTGGGAGTACCTGCCGCAGGACTTCCAGCCGGCGAAGACGATTCATGACTACGGGAGACTGGCGCCGATGGGTTTCCGGCTGTGGCACGGCACCGAGATCGTCGCACTCGACGTGGAAGGCAGCGGCGCCCAGGACCGTGGCACCGAGGCGATCCTGGAAGTGGCCATCGTTCCCCTCGCACACGGGCGACCCGACCTCGGTCAGGCGTTCACGTCGCTGGTCAACCCGGGACGGCCGATACCTCAGCGGCCCTGGCTCTCACCGGGACTGTCCAACGCCGTGCTCGCCGACGCACCGCCGCTGGAACAGATCGCCCCGAGACTGGTCGAGCTGGTCGAGGGCCGGTGGGTGGTGGGGCACAACATCAACGTGGACTGGCGGCTGCTGAGCAGGCACCTGCCCTCGCTTCGTCCGGCGGGCCTGCTCGACACGCTGCTGCTGGCGCGGGCGCTGAACTTCCCCAAGTGCTCCCTGTCGGCGCTGGTGGACAACCTACGGCTGCACGAGACGATGCAGGCGGCGGCCGGAGGCAGCCAGCCACACCGCGCCTATTGGGACACGGTCGCGACCGCCCACCTGCTGTCGCGGCTGATCTCCCGACGGTGGCCGGTCAAGCCGCCGACTTTCGAGAGCCTTCGGCTTGCGGCCGGCGTGGCACTCCCAACAGGGCCGGTCGACCAACCTGACTTGTTCGGCTGACCCACGCCCGAACCACCCGTGTCCCGCCTGCTCACAGCTGTGCTGAGCACCAGGCGGTGCCCGACCGATCCGAGCGAAGGAGTGCTTGATGGCCCAATTGGTCGATACCGATCGCGCTGGCGAGATTCGGGACGCGCTGGTCGCGGAACTGCGCGCCCAGGGAAAGATCGCGTCCGAGGTGGTGAAGGCGGCGGTTCGTCGCGTGCCTCGCGAGCGGTTCATGCCTGCCGGCACCGAACTCGCCGTGGCGTACGCCTACGACCAGACGGTGGTGACCAAGTGCAACCAGCACGGCCAGGCGATGTCCTCGGTGTCCGCGGCCTACATCCAGGCCGTGATGCTGGAGCTGGCCGAGCTTCGTCCCCCCCACCTGGCCGCCGGGCGAGCCTGACGGTCGACCACGGTGGTAGGCGTCAGGCCACGTCCGCGTAGGACTTCCGCCCACTGACGGTGGTCAGTAGCAGCTCAGGTGGCTTGCGAGGATCCAACCGTCCTCCTCGGGTGCCTCGGCGCCGTGGCCGAAATACCAGAGGCGGTACGAGCTGTCCGTGACATACGACAGGTGGAAGCGAAAGCCGCGGCCGGCATGCAGCGTGCGGAGGTAGCCAGTCCCGCCGTTACCGTCGTAGGAGGCGAACAGCCAGCCGTTTGAGCTCACCGTGCACAGGACGCCGAAGGTGCCGGTGGCGTGTGCGGGGGTTGCCGTGGCGAGCGTGCCGCCGCCGACCGCGACCACCAGAGCGGTGAACAAGCTGACCAGTCTGCGCCTCATGCGGTCCTCTTCCAGTGGATGGACTCTGCAAACCGCCAAAGTATAGGTACACCGATCTGCGTTCACTGCCCCACACTCGGCGCAGGCCGCCGCCTCACCAGGACAGTCGTTTGCGGGATCGTGAACACGGTTCAGGCAGGAGTGATCCGGCGACACCATGATCCGGCTACTCGCGCCCTGTGGCATGGCGAGCCTACTGTTCGACGCTGCGGCGTCGATGGTCGCTGCGGCGGGCCGCCGGACCGTCACTCGCGACATTGATGTTTGTAGATGTGCCAGTCGGCAAACTACGACCTCGACAGAGGCTACGATCGATGCCGCCGGCCTCATTGCCGCTGGCGACCTCGACCTCGCCGCCGACACCGCCCGAATCGCCCTACGCCGCCTACCCACCGTCAGCTCCGCACGCAGCGTCGCACTCCTGCGTCGCCTCCACGACGACCTCGCCCCCGCCAGCGCCCGCTCCCCTACCGCGCGGAACCTCAACGACCTGCGGACCTCCTTCCCGCCCTGACCCACCGCTACGGTGCGGTGACCGGTTCGGAGGCGCAGGGGGCATGCCGGCGCCGAGCCCGGTCGGAAGAGTCCTCATCCCTCACGGGACCGTCCACGCTTCACCGGTCACCCGCGGAAGGAATCCTGTGACCGCTGCCGACCCGCTGCACGCCAACGTCCCCGAGCAGTTCTACGTCCACAACCCGGATCGCGGAGAAACCCTGCACCGCTCCGCAGCCGAGGCCATCCACCGCGACGTGACCGCCCTCAATGTGCACGAAGGCAACCACGTACTGGAAATCGGCACCGGCACCGGTTACTCCGGGGCGCTACTCGCCTCCCGAGTTGGCGCGACCGGGCGCGTGACGAGCATCGACATCAGCGACGACCTCGTCGACTGGGCGGACCGCCTGCACCGCCAACGCGGCGTCACCACCATTACCTGCCACACCGCCGACGGCGTGACCGGCTACCCGCCTCACGCCCCCTACCAGCGCATCGCCGCCTGGTGCACGCCTCCACGGCTACCCCGGGCGTGGGTGAACCAACTCGCCCCGAACGGACGGATCGTGGCCTGCCTGCCCATCGCCGCGCAGCCGTCCACCACCCTGGTCACCACCATCACCCTGACCGCAGGACAACCGCACGTCGAGGCAGTCACCTTCGGCGGCTACGCCCAAAGCACCGCCACCCCTGTCGTCGACGCCCTGACCCTGCCCGGACGCTGGGTGGACCACCACACCGACCAACCCGACCCGGCATGGATATCCATCGGCTGGCGCGACCAGGACGACCCGCAACACACCGGCGCCCGCACCGCGCTCAACCTCCTGCGCAACCCCGGCCACACCGAGACCTACCACCGCGCGCCCCTGAACTGGCCGTCATGGACGGCCTACTCCGTCATCGCCGGCGGACCACAACGCAGCATCGCCGCCCTGGACGACGGCAAACGCGGCATCGGGCACACCACCCCGACCACCGCAGCCGTCATCCTGACCGACGGCACCATCCTCGCCGACAGCACACGCTCGCCATCCCTGACCGCGCTCCGGTCGTGGCTGCACCGATGGGAACGAGCAGGCCGACCCGACGCCGGCTGGTTCCGCCCCCGCCTCGTGCCCAACGACGGAAAGGACCTGCCTGGCTGGGACCTACGAGTCACCGCCGGCGTCGCCCTGTGACGCTCGCGGTCACCACGTCTCGTTTGACTCGCCCCCGCTGGCGCCACGAGCGAAAGGATGCCAGCCCAATGTCGTACCGGTATGTGCGGCAGCATGCAGTAGTCCACCGGCGCCTCGGCCCGATAAGAGAGCGCCCGGGACCGGCCCGAGAGATCACGCCGATGTTCTCAACGACCGCGCGATGCGGTGGCCTACGAGCCGCTCGGCCTCGCCCAGTGGATACCAAGCGGCACCTGCCACCTCCGACTCCTGGATCGATCCCACTTGAGCGCAAGCTGTAGCGAAGCAGTACCCGAAGTCGAGATGGAAGTGTTCCGGTTCGCCCTTGTCGGGCCGGGCCGGCACTTTCCCGTACTCGACGTAGACGGGCAAATGTGAGGTCGAGGCGACATCGGTGAGATCAACACCGGTCTCCTCCGCCAGTTCCCGCGTCGCCGCATCGATCAGCGAGGCGTCGGTCGGCTCCAGGTGCCCTCCAGGCTGCAGCAGGATTCCATAGGCAAGGTGATCGACAAGCAGCACCTCGGCTCCGCCGCGCACCAGGAGGGCGCCTACGGTGACGTGCAACGGAAGATGGGACCGCGAGGTGACCTCCGCCCCTTCATTCAGCATCTGCAGCGGCACCGACAGCGACGTGGCTTCGTGCGGGTAGGACCCGAGGTAGGCCGTCAGAAGACGCCGTTCGTCGCCGCATGCGAGGCAGTGTGTATCGGAGCTGATCCCGGCAGCGTAGCGATCGAAGACCGCTTGGACGACCGTGGCGAGAGGTGCCGTCGGGTGGTGTTCAGGGTCAGGCAGTAGGCGGTTCGGCACCAGCCCCACGAGTTCCAGGGCGGTGGCGTCCGTGGGGTCCGCCTACCAGTCGCTTCCCTCGACGCCGGCGGGCGGCGTACTCCTGGGCATGTGGCAGGACCACGTCGCGAGCCCGCTGCAGTTCGTCGGCGGCGCGGACGAACGCGCCGAGATCGTCGGTGAGCCTGCGTGGGATACGCGCGAAGACGATCAGGTGGTGCCAGGTGGCGCGGAATCCGTACGGAGCGCAGTGCAGCGTGCACTCCCGCAACGCGTAGAGCCGACGCTGCGGCGAAAGAGTGCTGTCACGGACGCGGCGCCTGCGCAGGAAAACTGGTCACGGAGCCAATGGTGGCCTGTCCGGCAGGCCGCACGAGCACGTTTCGGTGCCCGGACGAAACCACGAGACAGGACGAGGCAGGACCCGTCGACGGTTGCATCACGACGCCATCTCCGCGGCAGGATACGGGCGCCTACGATGATCGGAGATACTCCCACCGTGCGAAGCGACCTCGACCAGATCGAAGCGGCGTTCGTCGGCACGCCACTGGCCGGCCTGCCGATCGGGCACGGCCCGTCGGGCACTGTCCTCGTCGCCGACGTCGACCCCAACCGCCTGCACGAGTCCTGGCAGGCGGCCGACGCACTGGTGCCGATCCTCGGACGTCGGCCCGTCATGGTCACCGACGACTTCGACGACACACTGAGGATCCGGCCGAAGCCCGAGCCAGGTCCGTCAGAGTCGGAACTGCGCGCGTTCGTCGAGGTGGCCGAGTCTTCCGACCCCTGGCTGACCTACCGCCACCACAGCGAGGACGACGAGGTCGACGAGGGTGAGGTCGAGTACTACACGCGTGGCATAGCCAGCGCCGACCTGGACCTGACGGCCCTGGTGTCGGACGTGGCGCTGCCGACTCCACGCCAGGCGCTGGAGAGGGCGCTCTACGATCGGCTGCTCGCCGACGCCGACCTGCACGCCAAGGTGCGTGGCAGCGTGCAGTTCGTGACACAGACCGACTACTGGTACACGCCTGACAGCGTCCTGCTCATGTTGCTGCCCACCAGCGGCGTCCGCAGCTCGGGGTACTGGGTGGACTTCTTCGGTGCGCCCACTCGGGGATACCAGCGAACGCTCGCCGAGGTGCTGGCGCAGTGGCGTCACCGGTGGGACGCCCGCCTGGTCGCGTCGTGGGGCACCATGCTGCAGTTCCAGGTGGGTCGTCGCCCTGCACCTGGTGACGAGGCGTGGACCGCGGCCGGCCAGCTCAAGGCGCTCGCCCCGAACCTCGACCTGAGCCGGTGGGAGGTTGCCGTTGCCTTGCCCGCCGGTGACGCCTGGTTCGTGCACAACCGGCCCTGACAGTCTCGACCAGACTGCGGCCCTCGGCCGCTCGACCTGACACCTACGGTCACCCTCGGCGACAAGCGCTTCCTGGCAGATGCGCGACCGCGCGCCTCGCGGCACGAGAGCAAGTTCTGACAGCCTGCACAGACCGTCTGGCCGCGGCCGACGTGGCTCCGCCGAGCGAAGACGCCGTGTCCAGCGAACAACTCGGTCGCCACTCGTCCTGTCGATCTCGTGGGGTCGCTGGACATCGAAAACTTGGAAGTTGGCAAGGACTTCAAGCTCTACCCCGGGGGTGGTCGCCGGGCCTGCTCTGCGGCTTGTCGAGGCGGTCGGTGTCTCCACGGGACAGACGCGTTCGGCTGCGTCCAGCAGACCCAGGCGCGGTGCAGAGCCATGAGCCTCTGCTCGTCCGTTCAGTGCGGGTGTTGGCTTGGGGTTCCATCGGTCACGAGTTGGTGAGCCTGGGCTGCGGCGTCAGTGACTTCACGCCATTCGGGATGGGTGAGGTAGTCGTTGTCGCCGGCCTGACCGAAGCGGTCCACTGGCTCATCGACGACACCTTCTGGGACCAGCGCCATCCCCGCCACGACATCGGCACCATCCTCGCCAGCACCAGCGAGGCTGACGCGATCGCCGCAACACTCGAACCCCTGATCGCCATCCTCGACGAACTCGGACCTACCGCCCCGGCCAGCACGTGGTCTGGTGTGGGCGCAGGGTCGCAAGGATGGACAGGGCGTTGGTGATGTCGGCTCTGCGGTCGGGCCAGGCGATGGTGGTCATGCGGCTGCCAGTTCGGTCTCGGGGCGGGTGGTGCGGGTGTGGTGATCAATACCATGGTGCCCTTCGGCGAGGTAGCGGCCGTCGCCGGTCAGCCAGATCCACGAAGTGACGGCAAAGCGGTGATTCGTCTCCTGAAGCACGAGTTCACGGCCTTTCAGAAGCCGGTTGGGGGTTGATGCGTCGTCTGCCGGTGCCCGGCGGCGGGGCCGCCTTGGGCCCTCCGGGCGAGCGCGCCGTCAGGAAGCTGGCTGCCGGCGCGCTCGCCCGGACGGGTCAGTCGATCGCCTTGACCACCCGCGCGGGCACTCCCGCGACCAGCGTGCGGGCAGGCACGTCACGAGTGACGACAGCGCCGGCGGCCACGACCGCTCCGGCACCGATGGTCACGCCCTGAGTGACCACGGCGGCCGTGCCGATCCAGACGTCATCCTCGATCACGATCGGCGCGCTGGTGACGTACTCGCGCCGCTCGGCTAAGGGCAGAGGGTGGCCCCCGGTGATGAGGCTGACCTTCGGGGCGATCATGACGTTGTGGCCGATGCGGATGCCGCCGTGGTCCATGAACGTGCAGCCCTGGTTGACGAAGACGTTCTTCCCGAACGTCGTGCCCAGGCCGTACTCGGTGAAGAAGGGCGGATAGATCGTCACCGACTCCGGCAGCGGAGCGCCGAAGACAACCGCCAGTAGTTCCGCGCGGCCCTCGGCGTCGCTGAACGGCAGCACGTTCAGCCGCGAGGTCGCGTCGGTCACCTGTGCGATCCGCTCCGCATAGCGCGCGAAATCGGGCGTCTGGACATACATGACCTGGTCTGTGATGGCGGGCATGCGCCGATCACAGCACCTCGGCGAAGGCGCGATCAAACAACCCCACACGGACCCAGACACAACCAATGGTTGTGGCCATAGAGTGGGGTGTGGATGTCGAAGCGCTGCGCACCTTCGTGGCCGTGGCCGGGGCCGGCCAGTTCCAGGCCGCGGCCGACGAACTCAAGATCAGCCAGCAGGCGGTCTCCAAGCGAATTGCGGCCCTGGAGAAGCATCTGGGGGTCGCGCTGCTGGTACGCACCTCCCGCGGCTCCCGGCTGAGCCTGGACGGGCAGGTCTTCCTGCCGCACGCCAAGCAGGTCCTGACCGCCGTCGAGCAGGCCGAGCAGGCCGCGCGCCCCGGCGTACGCCCGCTGCGCGTGGACGTCCTCAACCGGCGCATCGCTCCGGCCCAGGCCGTCTACCGCTTCTACCAATCCCGCCCGGAGACCAGCCTGGACGCGGTCACGCTCAACGAGGAGAATGCCGTCCAGGCCGCCCGGGCCGTACTCGAAGGAACCATCGACGCCTCGTTCCGCGCCTTGGCGGCGGACCAGGTCCCGGCGGGGATCACCGCCGAACGGCTCCTGGACTCGCCCCTGGAGCTCCTGGTCGGGCCCGGTCACCCGCTGGCCAGCGCTGCCTGGGTCAGGCCCGCCGACCTGGCCGGACACCGTATCTGGATCCCCGGGATCAGGCCGGGCACCGAGTGGGCGCAGTTCTACCGGTCGCTGTCGCAGGCCTTCGGCCTGAGTATCGACGCGCTCGGCCCCAACTTCGGCGACGAAGCCCTGATGGACGCCCTGGCGGACTCGGCCTCGCTGGCAACCCTGGTCGGCAGCGGGGACCGCTACCTATGGCCCCAGAACTACCACCTGCGCCGCATCCCGCTGCGCAAACCGACCCCGCTCTACCCGCACATGCTGCTCACACGCACCGGGGACAAGCACCCCGTGCTGACCGCGTTGCGGGACCACCTGCGAGTCTCAGGACCGCGGACCACCGATGACGTGTGGACCCCGGACTGGGCGGCCCACTGACCGTCCACCCGATCGGCAGACACGTCCTGGTCGCCGGTGCGAGCACCGTGTCGACGCAGCGTCTCGCCGCGCGGCGGTTCCAACCTGCTCCCAAGCCGTATCGCGGGCGCAGGTTCAATGGAGTTCCCGGACCTGGACGGGCTCATCGAGTGTGACGCGATGTTCGACGCGGCGAACCGGTTACCGGTGAGCAGCAGTTCCACCTGGACCGCCCGGTGTGGCACGGGCACTCTCGGGGTTGGCAGATCGGATCTGCCACGATGTCCATCCTGTCCCTGACGGCTGACGGGTTGCGCTGCCGCTGGTTCGAAGGACCGTCGGCGACGATCTTTGTCTGCTGGGCGTGGTCGGAGCTGGGCATGCCGATGCCGCCCTTCGCCACGGTGTGGGCCGATTCCGCTTCCCGCAGTGACTGGGGCCGACGGATGGTCGGCGCCTGGCTGGACGAGGTCACGCAACCCCGACAGCTGTCCGGACACGATCGCCGGTGGGAGGACGCCCCCGCCCCGGGGCTGTCGCGTCTACTGTGGAACGGATGCTCACGGATGATGGTCGACTTCTGTCCCTGTCCCTGGCCGCATGGTTGGAACCGCTCGCCTTCGACGCCTGGCGGGCCACCCAGGTGACCGAACTGTTGACCGATCAGGTGAGCCGGTGGGCTCGTGAGCAGCGGTGGCAGGTCCGCCGGGAAGCCCTCTCGCGGGTGGACCTGGCCGCCCGGCAGGGTGTCGGATACCTGGACCTGCTGTGCCGCCGACCGGACGGGGTCCGGATCGCGATCGAGATCGACCGGACCGACAAGGTGCGGTCCCAGAGCAAACTCCAGCACGAGGCACGGGCCGGGGCGATCGGGCTGTGGTTGCAGTGGGGTGTGGCCAGGTGGAGGCCCGCACCGACCGGTGTCCATCTGGTCCGGCTGGATGTGCGCCGACGCCACGACGCTGCCCAGGGCAGGGCGCTCTACACCCGGACACCGCCGTCGAATCTGCCCGCTCCCGACCACAGCCCGGCGCTTCCCCCACCGACCGCCCCCGCCCTCGTCGCCCCGGCCCCGGTCGTTCCGCCGCCGGCGGGCGGCTGCACGGCGACGACCCGCACCGGTCAACCGTGCCTGATCGAGCCCCGGCCATCGGGCCTGTGCCACGTCCATGATCCGGCTGTGCAGTGCGGCGCTCTCACGGCCAAAGGCCGGCGATGCACGGTGGCCACCGGCGGCGGACCATGCGAACACCACCAGGACGCCGACGAGCCGCCCGCCCTGTTCTGACGGTGCCGGAGCTGATCGACGAGCGCCAGGGGCCGCCCACACCGGGCCGCCCCGTCACACGTTCAGGCCGGTGCGGGAACGGGAACCACCAGGGCCGGCACTCGGCCCGGCAGGAGGATCGCGAAGTGCACGTCCGGCAGCTGCCGTCGCGGGCGTCGTGGACCGGGTCTGCCACCGATCGCCTCCGCACCCGGCACTCTGGCGTCGGTCTGCGGACAGAGGTACCGGTAGCCGGGCTGCGCGGCGACGAACGCGACCGCCGGTGCGACCAGCGCGCGGGCGGGCCCGTGGCGGCGGTGCACCGGGCTCACGTACACCCGGAAGAGCTGGGCGGTGGTGGTGTCCGGGTACCGCTGGGCGAGGAACTCCGGATGCGGCGGGCTCTTCGGCGGTGCGGGCGGTCATTCGAGCTGACTCTTTCCTGCGCGGTCGGGTACGACAACGTCCTCGTGCAACAACGACCGGCTCAACGACTGACGGGCCGAGGTGAGCAGCGTGGCCGCCGGGCCGTCCTCGATGACCCGGCCGTCGTGCAGAACGGCCACCCGGTCCGCGAGCCGCGCCACGACGTCCCGGTCGTGACTGATCACCAGCAGGGCGAGGTCGTCCGCCCGGCGCAGCTCGTCGACGAGAGCCAGGATCCGGTCCCGGGTGACCGCGTCCAGCCCGGCGGTGATCTCGTCGCAGATCAGCACCCGCGGCTCGGCGAGCAGGGCGCGGGCCAGGGCCGCCCGGTGCAGTTCCCCGCCGGAGAGTTCGCCGGCGTTCCGGGTGACGAGATGCCCGGCCAGCCCCACCCGGTCCAGGGCGGCGCGGGCCGCTGACCGGGCCACGTGCGCCGGTCGGCCGTGCAGCCGTACCGCCGGACGGGCCACCTGGTCGAGGACCGGTCGCCAGGGGTCGAAGCTGGCCCGGGCGTCCTGGAAGACGTACTGCACCGCGGCCAGGTCGGCACGGTCGCGCCGGTCCACGGTGGCGGCGAGCGGCCGGCCGGCCAGCTCGACGGTGCCGGCACGCGGCCGGTGCAGGCCGGCGACGCACCGGGCCAGGGTGGTCTTCCCGCTGCCGGAGCGGCCCACCAGGGCCAGGCATTCCCCGGCGGCGAGGGTGAGGTCCACGCCCTCCAGGACGGGCCGGCGGCGGCGGCCCCCGCCGGAGTGTTCGGCGGCCAGGCCGCCGACGCCGAGCACGGGCGGGCGGGCTCCCGCGCCGACGCGGGTGCCGGCGGGGCGCGCGGCGAGCAGCCGGCGGGTCCAGTCGTGGCGGGGCGCGTCGAACACCTCGGCGGCGGTGCCCGCCTCGACCGGTCTGCCCTGGTGCAGGACGAGCAGCTCGTCGGCGACCTCGCGGACCAGGCGCAGGTCGTGGCTGAGCAGCACGACGGCCATTCCGCCACGGGCCAGGGCCGTCAGCTCGGTGGCCACGTCCCGCCGGGTCAGGTTGTCCTGCCCGGTGGTGGGCTCGTCGGCGACGAGCAGGTGGGCCCCGGTCAGCAGCGAGTGGGCGACGACCAGCCGCTGCTGCTGCCCGCCGGAGAGCTGGTCCGGGAAGCGGCGCAGCAGGTCCCGGTCGGCGGGCAGGGAGACCCGGTGCAGGGCGGCCCGGACCGCCTGCCGGGCCCGTTCCCGGCGGGCCCGGAGATCGCCGACCGTCGTCCCAGGCCACCGGGGCGAGCAGGAGTGCGGGAGGTGCCGGCGGGCGATCTCGTGCAGCACCGGGCCGACTCGGCGGACCGGGTTGAGCGCCGCCGACGGCTGCTGCGGCACGTAGCCGACGGTGCCCGGCCGGGGCGGTCGCGTCGGGGTGACGTCGCGGCCGGCGACCTCGACCTGGCCGGTGAGGCGGACCCCGGGACCGGCCTCACCGAGCAGCGCCCGACCGAGCGTCGTCTTGCCGCTGCCGGACGCCCCGAGGACGGCGAGCACCTGCCCGGCCGCCAGCGTGAACGACACGCCGTCGAGCAGCGGCCGGCTGCCCGCCTCGGCCCGCAACCCGGCCACCCGCACCACCGTCGCGGTCACCGGCCCTCCTCCCCGTGCGCCCCGAACACCTTCGCCCCGGTGTCGGCCGCCCCGGTGTCGGCAGCCCCGGTGTCGGCCGTCTCGGTGTCGGCCGTTCCGGCGAGCAGCCGGTCGGCGACCAGGTTGACACCGACGGCGAGGGCGACGACCAGCGCCGCCGGCGCCACCACCGCCCACGGTTGCAGGGCCAGGCCGGACCGGTTGCGGTCCACCATCACCGCCCAGTCGGCGGCGTCCGGCGCGACGCCGATACCGAGGAAGCTGGCCGTGGCGACCAGGTACAGGGCGCCGATGAACCGGACTCCCGCGTCGGCCAGCAGCACCCGCCGCACACCCCGGCCGACGTGGTTGACGGCGCGGTGCCACCAGCTCTCCCGGTACAGGCGCATCGCCTCCATGGCCGGCCCGTGCGCCAGCGGCAGCGCGGCGGCCCGGCTGATCCGGGCCACCTCGGGCAGACCGATCAGGGCGACGATCGCCACCAGGGTCACCGGCCCGCGCGGGGCGGTCGCGGAGAGCAGGATCAACAGCAGCAGCGCCGGTACCGCCAGCAGCAGGTCCAGGGGACGCATCAGCAGCTCATCCAGCCAGCGCCTGCGGGTGGTCGCGGCCCAGAGCCCCACAGGCACTCCGACCAGGTACGCCAGGGCGGTGGCCGCCACGGCCACCCCGACCACCGAGCGCCCGCCGAGCAGCACCTGGCCGAGCACGTCCCGCCCGACGAAGTCGGTGCCGAGCGGACCGTCGACGGTGAAGGGCCTCCCCCGCCCGGCCGGCTCGCCGGCCAGCATCGGCCCGGCCAGGGCGACCAGCAGCGGGACGGCGAGCAGCGCCGTGGCCGCGACGGCCCGGGACCGGCTCCGGCGCGCGCCGCGACCGCCGGCGCCGTCCGCCGCGCTCACCGGGCCACCTGGGTACGCGGGGCCAGCCGGAACGCCACCAGATCGGCGGCGAGGTTCACCACGACGGTGACCACGGCGATCAGGACGCAGAGCCCCTGGATCGTCGGCACGTCCCGGGCGGTGACCGCGTCCACCAGGGCGGTGCCCAGCCCGGGAACGACGAACACCGCCTCCACCACGATCACCCCGCCGAGCAGCCAGTCCGTCGTGCGGGCGAGCTGCTGCACCACGGGGGCGAGCGCGTTGGGCAGCGCGTGCCCCAGCCAGAGCCGGGGCCCCGGCAGGCCGAGCCGGCGGGCGTGCGCCACGTACGCCGAGCCGGCCGCCTCGATCAGCCCGGCCCGGATGAGCCGGCTGAGCGAGCAGACCGGCCGGGCCAGCAGCACCACCAGCGGCAGCACCAGCACGGCCGGCTGGGCCAGCAGGTTCCCACCGGTGCCGACGGCGGTCGGCGGGAACCAGCCAAGGTGCGCGCCGAAGAGGGCGACGAGCAGGATGGCCAGGGCGAACTCCGGTACCGCGTACAGGCCGACGACCACAGCCGACAGCCCCCGGTCCAGTCGGCCGCCCTCGCGCCGGGCCGCGAGCATCCCGACCCCGAGCGCCAGCGGTACGAGCAGCAGCAGGGTCGCCCCGGCCAGCAGCACCGTGGGGCCGGCGTTGCCGACGACCACGTCGGCGACCGGCCGCCCGGACACCAGGGACACCCCGAGGTCACCGCGCAGCAGGTCGGCCACCCAGTCCAGGTACCGGTCCCCGACCGGGCGGTCCAGCTCCAGCCGGGACCGGATGGCGGCGATCCGGTCCGGGTCGGGCTGATCACCGGCGATCACCACGGCGGCGTCCCCGGGCAGCGCCTCGGTCAAGACGAAGACGACGGTGGCGACGCCGACGACCTGCGCGAGGCCGAGCAGCAGCCGGTGGCCGGCGTACCGGGGCAGGCTCAACCCAGCCACACCTTGTCGAAGCGCGCCCAGTCCAGCGTGTTGGCGGGCGCGTTGCCGGCCACCCCGCCCACGTGCGGCGCGGTGCCGACCAGGAAGTCGGCGAATCCCCAGACGAGGAAGCCACCTTCGGCGTGCAGCATCCGCTGCATGTCGCCGTACGCCTGGGCCCGCGTACCCTCGTCGGCGCTCGAGACGGCGCGGGCGTAGAGGGCGTCGAAGTCGGGGCGGGCCCACCGGGTGGCGTTGGTGGTGCTGTCGCTCAGCAGCCGCTGCGAGATGTGCGTCTCGATCGGCATCGCCCCCGAACGGTAGGAGGCCAGCGACCCGTTGGTGAGGATGTCGCGCCAGTACGTGTCCTTGTTCCCGGTGGTGGGCAGCACGGTCAGCCCGACCTGCTTCGCCTGCGCGGCGAAGGTGCTGGCGGCCTCGACGAAACCGCTGGCCACGGCGGCGGTGTCCAGCCTGACGGTGAGCCCCTCGGCGCCCGCCCTCCTGATCAGGGCGCGGGCCCGGTCCAGGTCGGGGGTGCGCTGGGGGATGTCGTCGACGTAGTACTGGTAGCCCTTGCCGAACAGGTCGTTGCCGACCTGGCCGGAGCCGGCGAGCACCGTGTCGACGAGCTGTTGCCGGTCGGTCAGCAGGAACATCGCCTCGCGCAGGTCCCGGTTGTCGAACGGGGGCCGGTCCACCTTCATGGTGAAGCCCTGCATGGTGCTGTTCGGCATCCGGACCATCGACACCCGGGCGTCGCCGGCGTGGGTACGGGCGGTGGTCGGGGTGAGGTCGTGTGCGTACTCGACCTGCCCGCCGAGCAGCGCGTTGATCCGCGCCGACTCCTCGTTGCTGATCAGGTACTCCAGCTCGTCCAGGTGGGGTGCGCCCTCCCAGTAGTCGTCGTACCGCTTGAGCAGCAGGCTCCGGCCGGGCCGGAACGAGTCGAACCGGAACGGACCGGAGCCGATCGGCCGGTCGAAGTTGTCCGCGCCCTCCGGCACCACGTACGCGCCGAAGGCGGCGAGCACGTTCGGGAACTCGGCGAACGGCCGGGTCAACCCGAACTCGACGGTCCGGTCGTCGACCGCCCGGCTGTTGCGCAGGTCGAGCAGGCCCAGGCTGGCGCGGGCACGGAAGGCCCGCTTCGCGTCGGTGATCCGGCCATAGCTGTAGAGCACGTCGGCGGCGCGGACCGGGCGGCCGTCGTGGAAGGTGGCCTCCCGCAGGACGACCCGCCACCGGGTGAGGTCCCCGTTGGGCTCCCAGCCGCGGGCCAGCCGGGGCTCGATCGACACGTCCGCGCCGTAGTCGGCGAGCTTGTCGAAGAGCGCCTTGGCCCGGGACGCCTCGTTGAACAGGTTGGCCAGGTGCGGGTCGAGCGTCTCGGTGGCGCCGCCTCCGGCGAACGCGACCCGCAGCCGGCCGCCCCGGCGCGGCGAGCCGGGGCCCCTCCGGTCGGTGGCGTCGGCGCCGCAGCCGGTCAGCGCGGCCGTCGACAGCGCGACCGCCCCGCCGAGCAGGGCGCGCCGGCTCAGCCCGGCGGTACGTGTGCGGTGGTGCATGGTTGTTTCCTCTCTTGGCACGGATGGTTCAGCCGTGCCGTCAGCACGGGTGGGCGTCGTCGCGGCGGAGTGCGACCAGGTGCAGCCGGTCGCCGGCCAGCCCGGCACCCGGGACGGCCCGCGCCCGCCACGGCGGGTCGGTACGCGGGCCGGGGCGGTCGAAGAGGGCCAGCACGTCGAATCCGGCGCCGTCCAGCAGGTGTCGCAGCTCCATCGGGAAGAGCAGCCGCCACGCCGAGGTCTGCACGAGCGGCTGGAGGCATCCCGGCCAGGTCCACGTCCGTCTCCGGCGCAGCAACTGCGCTTCGTGGTCGATCCACAGCAGCGTGTGCGACGTGTACGGGGTCCCGCACCAGCGCACCGTCCGGACGTGCTCCCGGTCGAGCAGATCACCGCCGCCGCCGAGGAAGTAGGCGCCGTTGCGCATCTCGGCGACCAGCAGCCCGCCGGGGAGCAGGTGGGCGTGGCAGCGGTCGAGGAAGGCGGTCAGGTCGGCGTTGTCGTGGCAGTACAGCAGGGCGCTGTCCAGGCAGGTGACGACGTCGAAACGGCCGGGGAGGTCGTACCGGCGCATGTCGGCGGCGACGAAGCGCACGGCCGGGTGCCGCTCGCGGGCGTACGCCAGCATCCGGTCGGAGACGTCGATGCCGGTGACCGACCAGCCCAGCCCGGCCAGGTGTCCGGCGTCCCGTCCGGTGCCGCACCCCACGTCCAGCAGCCGCCGACCGTCGGTGGTGGCGTACCGGTCGACCAGGTCGGCGACGAACCGGGCGGCGAGGTGCTCGGGGTCGGGAAACTGTGCCTCGTACAACTCGGGGTTGTCGGTGAGCAGGTTGGCCGAGACGACCGCCGGGTCGCCGGGACGGCCCGTCACGTGCGGGCCTCGCCGGCGGTGGCCACGGCCGGGGCGGCCGGAGCCGGCCGTGGGGTCAGCCAGCCGGCGCGGTGCAGCAGCCACACCGCCGAGGCCGAGGCCAGCCCCAGCCCGGCGCAGAGCAGCCAGGCCGCCGACGGCACGGGCCGCGCCGGGTCACCGGCGTCCATGGCCCCGCCGACGACGGCCGTCCCGGCCGCCGCCACCACCCCGGACACCAGGTAGAACAGGCCGAAGTAGGTGCCGGTCAGCCCGTCGCGGGCGAACGCCGGGATGAGTTCCAGCACGAACGGCTGCGCGATCAGCACCCCGACGGCGAGCAGCAGCGCCGCGCCGAGCACCGGCAGCAGCCGGACCGGCGCCGGGCCGGGCAGCGACACCAGCGGCAGCAGGAAGCCGCCGCCGAGCACGGCCAGGCCGAGGGTGATCGCCGGCCCCCGGGCCACGTGCCGCTGCAACCAGGCGGTGACCGGCACCTGCCAGGCCAGGGTGGCCACGGTGGAGACCACGAAGAGCGCGGCGACCGCCGCCGGCTGCCCGGTGGCCCGCTCGGCCTGCACCGGCAGCACCAGGTAGAGCTGGTTCTGCGAGGCGTACAGGGCGCTCAGCGCGAGGGTGAAGGCGAGGAACCGGCGGTCGGTGGCGCACTCCCGCCAGTCGCCGAGCACGCTCTGCCCGCTGGGCACCCTCGGCTGTGCCGGCAGCACCAGCACCTGGGCCACGGTCAGCACCGCGAACACCCCGGCCGCACCGAGCGCGGCGACCCGGAAGTCGATCAGCAGCAGTGCCCCGCCGAGCAGCGGCCCCACCAGGGACCCGGCGCTGGCGAAGACGTTGAACAGGGCGAACGCCTCGGCCCGCCGGTCCGGGGCGGCCTGGGCCAGGTACGCCCGGACCGCCGGGTTGAACAGCGCCCCGGCCAGCCCGGACAGGACCGACGCGGCGACCAGCACCGGCAGCGACACCCCGACCGCGAACAACCCGAAACCGACGGTACGCAGCGCGCAGCCGGCGATGATGACCCCGCGCGCGCCGAGCCGGTCCGAGGCGGTGCCGCCGAGCAGGAAGAGCCCCTGCTGACTGAGGTTGCGCACGCCGAGGATCAGGCCGATCAGCGCGGCGGAGAGCCCGATGTCGTCGGCGAGGTACCCGGCCAGGAAGGGCAGCAGCAGGTAGAAGCCGACGTTCACCCCGAACTGGTTGACCACCAGCAGTTGGATCGCCGCCGGGAAGCCGCGCAGCGTACGCCAGGTGGCGGTCATCGGGTCACCTCCGTGGCGGACGGTCGGGACCGGACGCCGGAGCCGGCGGCGGGCGGCCGGGGCGGGGCGCCGGTGGATCGCAGCGTCACGCCCAGGCCGGGCGCGCCGGTCGGGCGCAACGTCCCGTCGTGGCCGCCGAGGCCGGTCCACGGGTCGTCGGCCAGCAGCAGGTGCCCGTCGAGGTCGACCCAGCGGGCGTACCGAGCGAGGTGCAGCGCCGGGGCGATGCCGAGCGAGCTGGCTACCAGGCAGCCGAGCATGACGGCCAGCCCGTGCTCGCGGGCGGCGGCGACGATCCCGAGGGCGGCCCGGATCCCGCCGCACCTGGCGAGCTTCACGTTCACCCCGGCCACCGCGCCGGCGAGCCGGGACACGTCGGCCTCGGTGGCGGCGTCCTCGTCGGCGACCACCGGCACCGGGGTCCGGGCGGCCACCCACGCCAGCCGGTCCACCCGGCCGGCGGGGATCGGCTGCTCGACGGCGGCCACCCGGTGGCGGGCCAGCGCGTCGAGCCGCCGGAGCGCCTGCTCCGGTGTCCACCCGCCGTTCGGGTCGAGCAGCAGCTCGGCCCGCGGTGCGGCGGCGCGTACCGCCGCGACCCGGGCCAGGTCGTGGTCGTCACCGGCCTTGACCTTCAGCACCCGGAAGCCGGCCTCGGCCAACCGGCATGCGGTCGCTCCCGCCTCGGCCGGCGGCACCAGTCCGATGGTGTGGGCGGTGGCCACCGCCCCCGGTTCCGGCGCCCCGACCAGGCGGTGCACCGGCACGCCGGCCTCCCGGCCGAGCAGGTCGTGCAGCGCGGCGTCGAACGCGGCGGCGGTCCCGGGGTGGAGCCCGGCGACCAGCCGCGGCAGGTCGGCACGGAGTGCCTCGGGGGCGTCGTACCCGGCGACCCGGTCCCGCAGCCCGGTCAGTTGGGCGTGGATCCGGTCGAGGTCCAGGTCGAGGAAGCGGCTGGTCACCGCCTCGCCGTGCCCGATGGCCCCGGCGTGGTCGAGACGCACGAGGACGGCGTCCCGGCGGTCCATCGTGGACCGGGAGATCCGCAGCGGCTCGCACAGCACCAGCGGATACGCCCGCCAACTCAGCCTCATGCCGGCACCCGCTCGTCACGGGCCGGGCCGACACGCGCCGGATCGACGCGGGCCGGATCGACGCGGGCCGGATCGACGACGGTGCGGCAGCGGCTCCACCGGGTCACCTCGGCCGCCCACGGGTGCGGGATCTCCACCGGATGCCCCCGGGTCGGGCCGGGCAGCCCGTGCCGGGCGCACCACCCGTCGTCGTAGATCGAGTCGAGGTACCGGTGCGGGCCGTCGGGAAAGACCGCGAGCACCCGGGCCCCCGGCTCGGTACGCGCCACCCAGGCGGCCACCCGGGCCGCTGCCCCGGTGCTCCACCCGCCGGTGACGAAGGCGTGCCGGGCGAGCAGGCGGCAGCTCTCCACCGCCTCGCCCGGCCCCACCCAGTGCACCTCGTCGAAGGCGGCGTGGTCGACGTTGCCCGGGTGGATGCTGCTGCCCAGCCCGCGCATCAGCCGGGGCCGGGCGGGCTGGCCGAAGACGGTCGACCCGACGGTGTCCACCCCGACCAGCCGCAGCCGGGGCCAGTGCCGGCGCAGCGCGCGGGCCACCCCGGCGCTGTGCCCGCCGGTGCCGACGCTGCACACCAGCACGTCCACCGCGTCGACCTGACCGGCGATCTCGTCGGCGAGGCTGACGTACCCGGCCGCGTTGTCCGGGTTGCGGTACTGGTCCGGCCACCACGACCCGGGCAGCCCGGCCCGGACGACCGCCAGCCGGTCGAGCCGGGCCCGCTGCCAGCCACCGACCGCGTCGGGAGTGTCGACGACCTCCAGCCGGGCCCCGTACGCGCGCAAAAGGGCACGCATCGACGGCTCCAGTTCCCGGTCCACCACCAGGTGCACCGGGTGGCCGAGGGCCTGCCCGGCGAAGGCCAGCCCCACGCCGAGGGTGCCGCTGGTCGACTCGACCACCGGGGCACCCGGGCGCAGCTCGCCCCGGGCACGGGCGGCGGTCAGCATGGCCACGGCCGCCCGCGCCTTCATCCCCCCGGGACTGGCACACTCCACCTTGGCCCAGAACCCGCCGTGCCGGCCCGGCAGCGCCGCCTGCACGTACGTCACCGGGGTCCGACCGACCAGGGCGAGCAGGTGCGGGGCGCTCATGCCGACACCCGGTAGCGGTAGATGGTGGTCGGCCCGCCGTCGAGCCAGAAGAACGGGTAGGGCTCCGCCGACACGGCGGTCAGCCCGGCCCCGAGGAACCGGGGCAGCACCGCGCTGCCGGTCTGCGCGAACGCGACCAGCGGCTTCCCGGTAATCCGGGCGTGCTCCAGCAGCGGCTCGAAGGTCCCGTTGCCCACGGTCATCCCTGACACCAGCAGCGCGTCGCAGTCGTCGAGGAGCGTGCTCGCGTCGGGCCGGCACGGCTCGCCCCACTCGGTGCTCCCGCCGGCCCGGTCGCAGGGCAGGTAGCGCAGCCCTCGTTCGCGTAGCGCGGCGAGCAGCGAGTTGACCACCCCGACGACCAGCACCGTCGCGCCCGGACCGGTCGGGAGGAGATCCACCACGGCCGCCGCCCGCGCCGTCGACTTGGCCAGCGACGACCCGCCGGGCAGCGGGGCCGCTTCCGCGCCGGCCCCGGCGTGCGGCCGGATCCCCATCAGGTACGCGTCCAGCACCGCCACCCGCACCGGGGCGAGCGGGTGGGCGAGCAGGTCGGCGACGGGGACGCCGACACAGTCGTACGCCACCTCGTCGGGCAGCTCGCCGGGCTCCACGGCGCAGGAGCCGACCGCCGCCCCGACACGCAGGCTCAGCACCTCGTTGCGGTACGCCCGGCCCCGGCCGCAGTGCCGAGTGCCCTGCCGGGTGACGAATCCGACGCTGACCGTCGACCGGGCCGGGTCGGGTCCGAGACGTCCGGCCAGCACCGCCGACACCAGCTCGTCCACCGTCCGGTACGCCCCCACCCCGGGCGCGGTCGGCGCGCTCGGCCCGGTCGGGGCGGTCGGGGCGGTCGGGGCGGTCGGCGTGCTCGGGGCGGTCACGCGACGGCTCCGGCCAGGTCGTCGGCGTACCGGACGGTGAGGCCGGCGACCAGTTCCTCAGCGGCGGCGAGCGCCCCGGCACCGGTGGTGTCGACCGTGGCCACGTGCCCGAGGTAGCTGTTGTTGTCGGTGGCGTCGCCGCTGCGGTACCCGGCGGGCCGGACCGCGTGGTCCACCACCCGCGGGTCGCCGGCGAGCCGGTCGGTGCCCGTGATCTCGGTGACGGTGCCGGCACGCGGTGGCAGCAGGAAGGCGATGGCGGCGCTGCGTACCCCGGTGTCGGTGGGAGTCAGGTCGGGCCGCTCGCCCAGCGCGAGCTGCGCGTACGCCATCGGCAGGTCGATGCCGGTGACCCGGCGGACCAGTTCGGTGATCTGGTTGCCGGCGGGTCGGGGGTTGATCTCGATCACCCGGGGGCCGGCCGGGGTCAGCCGCAGCTCGGTGTGGACCACCCCGTGGTCGAGCCCGACGGCCGCGAGGGCCGCGACGGCGGTGTCCGCGGCGGCGCGGACCAGATCGCGGCCCAGGTCGGCGGGGAAGAGATGACCGCTCTCCACGAACCAGGGCTCGCCGGCGAGGCTCTTGCCGGTCACCCCGACGACCGTGGTCACCGGTGCCGACCCGCCGGCCACGGCGGCGGGCACGGTGACCGTCTCGACGCTCACTTCGGGGCCGGTGAGCAGTTCCTCGATCAGGACCAGGGGCAGCCGGTGCTGCCGGCGGGCGTTGACCGGGAACCCGGCGAGGGCGTCGAACGCCGCACGCAGGCCGGTCAAGTCGTCGACCCGCCGCACGTGCATCCCGGCGCACAGGTCGACCGGCTTGACCACGAGCGGGTACCCGATCCGCTCGGCGGCGGCGACGGTCTCGGCCCAGCCCTGCGCGACGACGAACTCGGGACCGGGGACCCCGGCGCGGCGCAGCGCGTCGCGGGCCAGGTCCTTGCGGTACGCCCGCTCGACCGCCTCGGGGGCGGGGCCGGGCAGCCCGAGGTCGGCGGCGAGCCGGGCGACGGTGCCGAGGTAGTAGTCGCAGGAGGTGATCACTCCGTCGAAGTGCAGGGCGTCGTGCAGCCGGGCCACGTGTGCCGACAGTGCCGCCACGTCGTTGGTCTCGGTGGTCAGGACGTTCTCCGCCGCCAGCAGCGGATGGATGGTGCCGCCAGGGGTGGCGCGCAGGTAGTGGTGCAGGTCCCGGGTGACGAACGTGAACCGATGGCCTCCTTCCCGGACGGCTCTCGGCAACAGGGCGCTCATCGCGCCCACCCAACTCTCGACGACCAGCAGATGACCCATGACGACTCCCGTCCGTGCTCCCCAGGAACCCCCATCTTGTTGGAAATGGTTTTCGTTGTAAAGAGCATCGCCTGGTTTTCCGTCACCGGGTCGGCGCCGGCCAGGGATCACGCCGAGGATCGACGCCTGGTCCGCGCGTCGTGACGCGGGGTCATCCGGCTGCCGTTGCTCGACTCGGCGCTGGTGACGGCAATGGCGACGCGGACGTCACGGGAGGGCTTTCCGCTGACGGCCGCGACGTCCGGGTCGCTGACCGTCAGGTTGGAAGGAGCCTTGATCTGCCATCCCGGCCTATGGCGACTTAGATCGACGATGTTCGATCAGCAGGCTTCAAAGATCCGCAAGCCGAGCAGGCCCAAGAGCGCGACCGGGGCGAAGTCGTTCGCATTGACCGACAGCCGGCGGTAGTGATCAGAGCTTCGAACTGCAGGTGCCCGAGTCCGAGGGTCGGCGACTCGGAGGGCACCGTGGGCCGACGAACGTACTCGGCTGGCGAGTGCCTCAGATGGCGTCGATGACGCAGACCCGATAGAACCCGACTACGACCGACAGGCGCCGCGAAACTGTCGAGGGCTGGTACCTGCGGCGCGCACCACGAGTTGGTCGGCAGGTACGACATTGGAAGCCGAAGCAGGAAAGATAGCCATACATCACCGTGTGTAACCATCGGCGATGAACACCAGCCCACCCGTGGCGGCAGATCAATGCGGCTGCTCCTGCCCGGCGAGATGTCGGCCGGGATCTAGTCGACTGCCCGGCGAGCGAGAAGCGCGAACGAGTTGGGCAGACGGCCGGCCCATGCCGCAGCGTCAACGCCACCCATGCGCCAAAACGGGTCGGCATACTCGCCGAGGTGAAGGATGTGCAAGCCGGCTGCGGCCACCGTCGTCACGACTTCGCCGAGAGTTCGCTGCCACTGGACCGCTCCGCCGGCAGGGAAGGTGTCATTGATGTGACTCCTGGCGAAATAGCTACGATCCGGTCGGATTCGAGGTTCGTCCGCGTCCCACGTCCAGATCGGTGCCGCAGGGTGCTCCTCGTAGATGAACAGATGTCCCGACGGGCGGAGCAGACGGACGATGTCTTGAGCCCACCGGGCCAGGTCGGGCATCCAGATCAACGCGCCCTTGCCGGTGTAGACAAGGTCGGCGCAGGCATCGGCCAGAGGAGCGCCGGGGAGCGCCGCGACGATGTACCGGCAAGCGACACCGAGCTCGTTCGCACGTCGCTGCGCCGCGCGGACCGCAACCTCGCTGTAGTCGACTCCCACCACCGACTTCGCGCCAGCCTGCACGAGAGCGACGTCGTCGGTGCCGTTCCCGCTCTGCCAGTGCACAACATCAGGCGATCGGCGCAACACGTCACGCAACAAGTCGCGCTCAGCCTCGACAAGCGATGAGCCGGCTGCGGCCTCCGCCAGCAGGGCCTGGTACTCCCGGACGTGCTTCTGAGATGCCGCCTCCCAGGCACGCCTGTTCGCCCGCGTCGTCGCGTCCATGCTTCGGACACTGATCCGCTGTTGCGCGTCCGTCAACCGCAATATGGACGGCGCGGACCGCTGCGTTCCATCTCGGCGCGGCTGGGGGCCGTCACTGGCCTAGCGGGACGTGTGGAGCGGCTGTGCCGATCGGCTCGGGATTGGTGAGTTGTCGAGCAGGGCGCCCAGTGCGGCGGCGGACTCGTCGGTCAGGCGGTAGACGCCCTGGAGGCTGACGGAGCGTTCGAGACGGCCGTCGACGACGTACTTCAGGGTGCGCTGGTCACCCCGCCGGTTGCGCCAGGTCAGCGTGCCGAGCAGGTCACCGGGAACGGTGATGTCGAAGCGGATCGGGGTGGCCTCGACATGCACCGGGACCGCTCCGCACCCGTCGGCACCGAGCATCGCCCAGGCGTCGTGGCCCGGATGGGCCGGATCCCGCCAGGTCACCGGGGCGCTGCCGCAGCAGTCGCGCCGCTGCTTGTCGACGACGCGGAGCCGGCTCACCACGTGCAGCACGCAACGGTTGACGTGCAGCGCGAAGACGGAGTCGCCGACCCCGACGCTGGTCCAACTGGGCAGGGACTGGTGCACCCCGCTGAACGCCACCGGAGGCCGCTCGCCGGCCCGGTGCCTGCGCAGCTCCCGACAGACGTCCTGGGTCCACAGCGCGGTGAAGGCAGCCGACATGGCCGTGATCGTAAGAGCCCCGACCGACAGTTCCGGCCATGACGCCATCGGCCGCAAGCGGACCTCGGCACCCGCCCCTGCACCGTGGACAGAGATGTCACCGTCGCCTGTTACCTTCGCACCTCCCCGACGCGGAAAGGGTTGCCGCAGTGGAACGCACCACGGCCTACACCGACTCCTGGTACCGACAGCCCGACCCGGTCGAGCGGGAGGATGGCCGCCGGCTCACAAACCAGCACTGGGTACGCGTGGCGGCGGTGTGGCTGCTGGCGACGTGGTCGTCGCAGCAGGCTGCCGGCTGGTCGTCGACGGTGGTGTCCGGGCGGACCAGGTCCCGGCGGGATCAGCAGTGGCCGGAGCCGCCGCCGTTGACGGAGATCGCGGACGCCGCCGGCCTTCCGGAGGTCACCGGCGCGACGGTGCTGACCAGTCGGGTGTCGGTCGGGCCGGGACGGTCGTACGAGCCGGTGCGCACCGACGAGGAGGTGGCGACCGAACTCGTCAGCCTGATCTCGGCCGTGGTGGGGACACCCGACCGGCGCGCGGCAGTGCTGGTGCGGTTCCTCGCCGACGAGCTGGCCGGCCCGTACGCCGATCTGCTCCGGCTGACCACCGACGACGAGCGGCCGGACGAGCCGGGCCGCCCGGCGCCGCTGCACCTGCTGCACCGCGACTTCGACGGCAGCACCCTGCGGGTCTCGCTGCATCCGGCTCCGGAGATTCGACAGCCGCCGGTCACCGACTCCGATGGCGCCGACGCCGCCCTGCGGACCCGGCTGGCCTGCATCATGACGTTGCTGAGCGACCTGCTCTGGGTCAACAACAACAGCCCGGTCACCTTCCGGTTCCGGATCGGCCGGCTCGACCCCGGGGACGGCGATCCGGTGGCCGCCGCGGCCCGCTGGTGGGTCGAGAACCGCGAGGACGCGGACGAACACGACGAGGAGGCGTTCCGGCCCGTACCGGCCGCCGACCTGCGTGCCGGTCTCCGCAATCTGGTACGCCTGCACCTGAGCGAGCTGTTCGACGGGAACTGGGACGGCATCGACGAGTTCCCGGAGCTTCCGGCCGATCACCTCGCGACGTTCCTGGGCGACGACCTGATCGACCTCGTCCTGGCTCGGACGGGTCCCGACGCGCACATCGGGTACGCCGGCCTGCTGCCGACGACCTGGCCACCCGACGACGAGGACTTCGAGGAGGAACCACAGACCACCGTGCTGCTGGTCGACCGGCACGAGGTCGCGGTCCTGGAGATCGACATGACCTGCTGAACCGGTCACGCGGGCGAGCCGAAGGACGGCTGCTGGACCTGCCACGGGCCAAGGTGACCGGCGGGATGGGCTTCCGACCGTCCCCGACCGACGCGATCGACACCGATCGAACGCGGCGCCCAAGCGGCGCGATCTGCCGCGATCGGAACGCGGCGCCGGAACGCCACGGCACGGCCGTGCGGCAGCCGCGACCGGAGTACGGTGTCCGGTCGCGGCTGCCGGGCGACAGCTCAGCGCTGCGGCAGTGGCCTGACCAGGGTCGGTGCGCCCGGCGCCGGGACGACCGCCGGCACCCGGGCGGCGTTGGCGGTCCGCGCCGCGACGGCACTCTCACCGACCAGTGCCGTGTTCAGGAACCTGCCGACCGCCTCGCCGATCGGGTCCGGCGTGCCGGGCAGCGCGTAGTGCGTCACGTTCTGGGCGAGGCTCACCTGCCGCCGACCGTCCGGAGTGTGCAGCGAGATGGCGCTGTGCCCGAAGACCAGGCCGTCGTGCCCCCAGACGTCGCCGGTCGGCCAGGTCATCCGGTAGAGGCCGAGCCCGTAGCCGGCGGCCTCCGGCTGGGCCGGGTCGAACGGCACGGTGGTCTTCATCGCGGCCAGTTGGGCCGGCCGGAGCAGCCGGCCACCGAGCAGCGCCCGGAAGAAGGTGTTCAGGTCGGCCATGGTCGAGACGAGCGCCCCGGCCGTCCAGGCCCAGGACATGTTGCTGACGCTGAAATCGCGCAGCTCGCCCTCGTACCACGGGACGTAGCCCTTGCTGTGCGGGCCGGCGATCCGGGGACGCGGGCCGGGGAAGTACGTCTGCCGCAGCCCGAGCGGCCGGAGGATCCGCCGGTGCACCTCGTCGGTGGCGGACCGGCGGGTGACCCGCTCGATGATCAGCCCGGCCAGGATGTAGTTGGTGTTCGAGTAGGAGAAGGCCGCGCCCGGTGCCCCGGTCGGCGGCTGGCCGAGGCCGGCCCGGACGAGTTGGCGCGGCGTGAACGTGGTGGACCGGTGCCGCTCGATGTCCTCCGGGGTGGCGAAGATGACGTGGTCGTAGTCGCTGATCCCGCTGGTGTGGTCGAGCAGCATCCGGACGGTCACCCCGGCGACCGCGAACTCCGGAAGATACCGGCCGATCGGGGCGTCCAGCGCGATCCGGCGCTCACCGACGAGTTGCAGCAGCGTGGCCGCCACGAAGGTCTTGGTGATGCTGCCGACCCGGTGCTGGAACCCGGGCAACACCGGTCGACCGGTCGTCACGTCGGCCACCCCGCTGGCGCCCCGCCACCGGTCCCGTCCGTCCCGCGCCTCGGCGAACACACCGGGCATGCCGGCCTCGGGTATCGCGCGCAGGTCGGCGGTGAGCGCCGCGTCCGGCAGCGACCCGGCGGACGGACGGCCGGCCGCGACTGCCGGGTCGGCACCGGCCAGCAGGGGCGTCGCGAGTGCCGTACCGGTGGTGGCCAGCAGGAAACTGCGGCGTGACAGGTGCATGTCGCCTCCCGTGTGACGTAACTGCTGCTCATGGTGCCCCAGGCCGCCAACCGGAAACGTCGGTCTGCGGACCCATCTCGGCCTCCCCACCGGGGATGACCCCGGCTCCGACCCCCGCGGGAGAATCCGTCCGACCAGCGACGGAACGCACCGACGCCGATGCCCGGTACGGTGCCGGTTCGTACGACCGCCGAGGCTGTCCGTCCTCGTCCTCGCCGTCGTCGTGCTGACCACCGGCACCGGTGCCGCCTGACGGCCCGACCCGAGCTGGCAGCTCACCGAGACCGGGGTGACCTCCCGGCTGCGCGGGCTCGCCCCGGTCGACAGCCGGGTCGCCTGGGCCAGCGGCAGCGACAACACCGCGCTGCGCACCGTCGACGGTGGACGGAACTGGCGGCGGGTCGGCCCGACCCGCGTCGAACCGACGCTCCAGCTCCAGGACATCGCGGCCTTCGACGCGTACCGGGCGGTGATCCTCTCCATCGGCGCCGGTGGTGAGCCCCGGGTCTACCGCACCGACGACGGGCCTGCACTGGACCGAGACCTTCCGTAACGACGAGCAGGCCTTCTACGACTGCCTGGCGCCCTTCTACGACCGGCGCGGCCTGGCCCTCTCCGACCCGGTCGACGGCCGGTTCCGGCGCAAGCCGGGAACGGGGCTTGGTATCCGATCGGTTCGCCTGACGCTCAGCCGGCTCCGGACCGCGTTGAACATGGCGGTTCGCCGTCAACTAGGCGTCGCGGCGCAGCGTGAACCAGAAGGTCGGCACCGAGTTGGTGCCCGGTGTGACGTCGATTAGTTCCCAGCCGACGAACCTGGCACGGAGCTCGTCGGCTGTGACACCTGCCGCCCACGACGTGACCTCGGGGATCGGATTGCCGAGCGGCTCGGGGCCGTACCCGAACATCAGCAACCGTGCTCCAGGAGCGGCGCGGTGGGTGAGCCCGGCGGCGTAGGCGTCGCGGCGGTGCAGCGGGACCCCGCAGTAGCAGCTCAGATCGAAGAACAGGTCGAAGGGGCCCGGCACGTCCAGCTCATCGAGGCGGGTGGCGTCTCCGTGCAACAGCCGTACCGCCACTCCCGCCGCCGCAGCTTTCTCCCTGGCCTGGTCGACGGCGCGGTCGATCAGGTCGACGGCCGCCACCTCCCAGCCGTGCCGTGCGAGGTAGGTGGCGTTGGTCCCCGTGCCGCAGCCGAGTTCGAGGGCGCGGCCGGGCGGCAGCGCCCTGTGCCCCTCTACCAGGTCGACCAGCTCGGGCGGCGTCACGCCGGTGTCCCACGGCGGCTTGCCGGTGCGGTAGTAGCCCTCCAGTGCACGGTGGACGGACTCCTCCTCCGGGTCTCGCTGCGTCGAGGCCAGATCCGGTTCCGGCTTCTGGGTGGCGTTGGGCTGGGCCATTGCGTCCTCCAAGTATTAGAGGTGAACTTTAGTAACGCACTCTAAAGATAGACTCGCAATGTGGACAAGGTCAAGCGGCCGGACAAGCGAGCCGAGCGCTCACGCCGCACCCTTGAGTCGAGGCGGCTCGCGAACTGTGCGTCGCGCAGGGTTACGGGCGACGAGCCTGCAGGAGGTCGCGGACCGGGCGGGCGTGGCCGTCCAGACGGTCTACTTCGTCTTCCGCAACAAGCGCACCCTGTTCAGGGACGTCGTCGACACGTCCATCGCCGGGACCCCGAGCCGGTCGCCACCATGGATCGTGAGGTGCCGCGTGCGCCGAGCCCACCGCAGCCGGGCAATCGCGTCCGCACGTCCACGGCACCCGCGGTCCTGGGCCGGGTCTCCCCGATCATGCCGCTGATCGCGGCTGCCGCGACCACCGACCCTGAGATCGCCGCACAGTGGCCGGACGGCCCCGACCCGCGTTACACCGTGCAGTACGCAGCGGCCGAAGCCCTGGCTGGCAAGCCCGACGCACCTCGGCTAGGGCCTGTGTCGAAGTCGGTGCCAGGGATTGAGCTGCTGGCTTGAGGATCTTCGCGGGTCGGTGGTCGAGATGTGACGAGGTCTCCGGTAGGTGGTTCAGCGAGCACCGCTACGGTGCGGGCAGTTGCACCGGTTCGGCGACCCGCCCATGGAACCACGCTTGTCCCCCGTGAGAGCTACCCGCAGGTGTCCACCGCGTGGTGACGATTCCCGGCCCGCGTATCCATAGCGTTCCAGGTGACCGCAGCACTCCGGCCGCGGACCTCTCGAAGGAATCATCATGCGCGTGTTGGAGCAGTTCCTGGCCGTCGGGGCGGTCAGTCTCGTCGGCGGCCAGGCCGTCATGGCGGTGCAGGGCAACCCCTGGCTCTGCCTGGGCATCGGAATGGCGACCGCCGTGGCCGCAGTCCTCGTGTACGGCTGGGTGGTGCGCCGTACCGAACGGCGCGAGGTCACGGAGCTGGCCCGGGACGGGGCCGCCGCCCGGATCGTCCGGGGGGCGCTGATCGGCTTCGGCATGTTCGCCGCCGTCATCGTCAACATCGCGTTCATGGGCGGCTACCACGTGCACGGCATGGGCTCGGTGACCGGCGCGGTGGGGCTGTTCGGATTCATGGCCGCTGCGGCCGTGACCGAGGAGTTGCTCTACCGGGGCCTGCTGTTCCGCCTCGTCGAGGAACGCCTCGGCACCTGGCTCTCGCTGCTGCTGAGCGGCGTGCTGTTCGGTCTGATGCACCTGCTCAACAAGGACGCCAGCCTGTGGGGCGCGACCGCCATCGCGATCCAGGCGGGCTTCATGCTCGCCGCCTGCTACGCCGCCACCCGCAACCTGTGGGTGCCGATCGGCCTGCACTTCGCCTGGAACTTCGCCGCCGCGGGCATCTTCAGCGTCGTGGTCTCCGGCAACGGCGGGTCAACGGGGCTGCTGGACGCCACGACCTCGGGCCCGACGCTGCTCAGCGGCGGCGACTTCGGGCCGGAGGGCAGCCTGTACGCGGTGGCGGCGGGGCTGGTGCTGACCGTCGTGTTCCTGTGGCAGGCCCACCGTCGCGGCCGCATCGTCCCGCGGCGCCGCGCGGTCGACGCCCCGGCGGCGCCCGTTACGGTTTCCTGATGGTCGACCTGCGGATGCTTCCGGACCTGTGGCGGCGCTGGCCCGTCACGGTCCGGGATCTCCCGCTGGCGCTGCTGATCGCCCTCGCCTCCGCGGTGCCGGCGCTACAGGACCACGGTACGCAGCTCGGCAACCTGCCCGGCCGTCCCTTCGACGCGCTGGCCGTGGTGGCGATCGCCCTGGAGTGCCTCCCGCTCGCCATCCGCCGGCGCTGGCCGGCGATCTCCCTCGTCCTGGTGTCGCTCGGCTTCGCCATCGATCAGTTGCGCGCCTACCACACAGTCGCGGGCGCCGCGCTGGCCATCGCGTTGGTGAGCGCGGGGGCCCACCTGGAACGTCGTCGGCGCCCCACCCTGGTCCTGGGCTCCGCCGTATACGTCGCGCTGGCCGTCACCCTCGACCGGTACGGGTCGACCGAGGGCGTGAGCGGTTTCCTCACGTTCTACCTGATGTTGGCCCTCGCCTGGGGCATCGGGGCCTGGCTGCGGCAGAGCCGGGCCGCCGAGGCCGAGCGTCGCCACCACGTCGCCACGACCGCCCGCGCCGCCGAACGCGCCCGCATCGCCAGCGAGCTGCACGACGTCGTGACCCACCATGTGACGGCGATGGTCGTGCAGGCCGAGGCAGCGCGCTACCTGACCGCTGCCCCGGACAGCCTCGACACCACCCTCACCGCCATCACCGACACCGGCCGTCGGGCCATCGCCGACCTGCGGATCCTGCTCGACCTGCTCAACCCCGACCACGGCGCCGACCCGCGCGTGCCGTCCGTCGGCGAATTGCACGCTCTCATCGAGCAGACCCGGCGGGCCGGGCAGCCGGTGGAGTTCACGCAGGAGGGCAGCCCGGCGGAGACGACCGGCGGCGCGGAAGTCGCCGCCTACCGGGTCGTGCAGGAGGCGCTGACGAATGCTCTGAAGTACGCCCAGGGCAGCCGCACCGCCGTGCACCTGCGGCACGGGGAAGGGGAGATCACAGTGGAGGTCAGCACCGACGGTTCGGGCTCACCCGCCGGAAGCCTGGGCGGGAGCGGACGCGGCCTGGCCGGGCTGCACGAACGGGTCACCGTGCTCGGCGGCGAGTTCAGCGCGGAACGCCGGGAGGGTGCCGGCTTCCTCGTCCGGGCCCGCATCCCCACCGGAAGCGCGTCGTGACCGCGCCGATCCGGGTGCTGGTCTGCGACGACCAGGCGCTGATCCGTACCGGCTTCGCGACGATCATCAACGCGCAGCCCGACCTGGAGGTGGTGGGCGAGTGCGGGGACGGGCGCGCGGCGGTCGACCTCGCCGGCCGGCTACGCCCGGACGTGGTGGTGATGGACGTACGGATGCCTGCGCTCGACGGCATCAAGGCGACCCGCCTGCTGGCCGGCGTCGGGGTGGCCCAGCCGGTCAAGGTGCTCGTGGTGACGACGTTCAACCTCGACGAGTACGTCTACGAGGCGCTGCGTGCCGGGGCGAGCGGGTTCCTGCTCAAGGACGCCCCGCCAGCGCAGCTGCTGCACGGCATCCGCACCGTCGCCAGCGGCGCCGCGCTGCTGGCACCCGAGGTGACCCGGCAGCTCGTGGGCAGGTACGCGGCGCGCATCCGCCCCGCCGAGGGCACGCCGGACCGGGTGGGACTGACCCCGCGCGAGTTGGACGTGCTGCGCCTGATCGCCGACGGCCTGTCCAACGGCGAGATCGCGGCCCGGCTGGTGATCAGTCAGGAGACCGTCAAGACGTACGTGTCGCGCATCCTCACCAAGCTCGACCTCCGCGACCGCGTGCAGGCGGTGGTGTACGCGTATCGCACCGGCCTGGTGACCTGAGCCTAGGTGTCACCGCCATCACCACAAACACGGCGAACGGGCGCGGCGTATCCACGGCCCACTTCAGGGGGTTCGACACCCAGCTTGTGAGCCTCCTACCGGAACTTGTGGGCCCCCACGCCCGCCCGCACTCGTATGACGGCGCTCTTGGGCAGGCAGCCACTCATGGGGTCGGGCTTCGCGCGCCCCCGCGGTGGGCGGCTCTCGAAACGGTCAGAGCGGGTGGGCAGCTACGGCCAGGCCCGAACGGCTGCCCGTACGGCGCGGATGCCAGCCAGGACGGAGTCGTGCCGATATCCGGTGGTCCTGATCATGACGGCGACCTCGAAGCCCATGCCACCATGCTGCCAACCAGGCCCGGCCCGGCGTCAGGCCGCCGGCCGACCCGTGCTCGCCCGGTCAGCCGAGTTGGCAGGTGACGCCGTTGAGCTGGAAGCCGGTGGGAAGCGGATTGGCAGTGCCGTGGGTGCCCTGGATTCCGAAGCTCACGGTGCCGCCCCGCGCGATCGCGCCGTTCCAGCTGACGTTGCGGGCGGTTACGGCGGTCCCGGCCTGGCTGACCTGGGCGTTCCAGGCGTTGGTGATCCGTTGGTCGGCGGTGAAGGACCAGGTCAGCGCCCATCCGCTGAGCGCGGGCCCCCGGTTGGTGACGCGCACCTCGGCGGTGAACCCGCCCGCCCACTGGTTCGGGATCCAGGAAACGAGGCAGTCGGTGGTCGGCGGCGGCGTGGTCGGCGGTGGCGTGGTCGGCGGTGGCGTGGTCGGCGGTGGCGTGGTCGGCGTGCCGCCGAGCGGCGGGAACCGCAGGACCCGGTCGTCGGCGGACGCTGGGGTGCCCCGCCCGTCACGGTTGCTGGTCGTCACCCACAGCCAGCCGTCCGGCCCGTACTCGACCGTCCGCAGCCGCCCGTACGTGCCGAGGAGCTCGGCGGCGGGGGTACCGACACCGCCGGCACCGTCCAGCGGGACGTTCCACAGCCGGGTGCCGCGCAACGCGGCGACAAAGAGCCGGTTCCCGGCGACCGCCGCCCCACTCGGCGACGCCTGCGCCGTCGGCCAGACCAGCAGCGGGTCCCGGAAGCGGGGATCGTTGCCGTCCCCCTCGACGATCGGCCAACCGTAGTTGCCGCCGGGCACGATCAGGTTGACCTCGTCCCAGCTGTTCTGCCCGAACTCGGTGGCGTGCAGCCGGCCCTGCGCGTCCCAGGCCAGCCCCTGCACGTTGCGGTGGCCCAGGCTGTAGACCAGGGAGCCGGGGGACGGGTTGTCGGGCGGAGCGGTGCCGTCCGGTCGCATCCGCAGGATCTTGCCGTTACGGCTCTGCGGATCCTGCGCACTGGACGTCTGACCGGCGTCGCCGACCCCCGCGTACAGCATGCCGTCGGGGCCGAAGGCAATTCGGCCACCGTTGTGGATGCTCGCCCGGCTGAGGCCGGTCAGGATCGGCTGCTGCGTCTGTGGGGCGCTCAACCGGAACCGTACGATCCGGTTGTCGGTGGCGGTGGTCAGGTAGACATAGACCCAACCGTCCTGGGGGTAGGCCGGCGAGACGGCGAGACCGAGCAGCCCGCCCTCTCCCCCGGCCGCCACCCCGGCGATCTGGGCCACCTGCTCGGACGGCTGTCCGGGGCGGATCCGCTGCACCTGGCCCGAGTTCCGCAACGCCACGAGGGCACTGCCGTCGGGCAGGAAGTCCATCCCCCACGGCACCGTCAGGCTGCTCCCGACGACCTGCGGGCGGGTGAAGTCGAAGTCACCGACAGCCCACGCACCGGGTGACCCACCGGAGACGGGGGCGTCGTGTCGCTCGGCAGCAACCGCGCCCGCACCGAGCACGGCCACCGCGATGCCCGCCGCCACAGCGGTCGAGATCATCGATCGGACTCGCATCGCGATCCTCCCATCGCCCCCGACCAATATACACATGCGTGAATGCATTGCGCCCTGAGGTGCCAGGGATCGGGCGCGGACGCGGGCTGACCGGACCGGTGCCACGACGAGCACCGTCGATGTTGCCGGAGCGGATCCGGTCGTGTTGCAATGGCAAACATCGCCGCAGCGCGGGGGCAACCGCGCTGGGAACGGCAGCACGGGAGCAGCAGTACCGGCAGCGCGCCGGTCTCACCGCCCTCGCGCGCCGCCTCGCCGGGCCACCACGACGACGGGTACGCCTTGGGCAACCGTCCCCGCTGTACGTGTCCCACCACGGCCGACCGCCCGAGATCCGACCCGCCAGAGGCATCCGGGCCGTCTGCCAACGCACCGGAAACGGCGACCAGACAAGAGGTGAGCATGCTCTCCCGACAGAGCTTCGCGGGATGGTACCGAAATCGATTCGTGTGGGTGGCGGCGATCCTGGCCTTGACGGCCAGCGCGGTCGTACTGACCAACTCGGTTGGATCGGAGGCCGAGCCGGCGGATCTGCGGACGCGGATCATGGCCCGCATGCGGAGCACGCTCGAACAGGTGGCCCCGGAGCAGCACCACCACGCTGGAGATCACGCACAGCACGCCACCACCGAGGGCGGGACGAGGCCGGCGGTGGTCTGCGGAGTCCGCGTCTACGGTCACGAGCCGGCGGAAGCCACCACCCTCGCCGGCGTGCGGACGGTGTACGGCTTCCACCTCTGCGGAATCGCCGAGCAGAAGCGTCCGTGGGACTGGGCCGTCAAGCTCGTCGGTCCGGTGATCATGGACATGACCACCGAGCCTGCCGGCATCCGGGTGGTCGAGGGGACTGCCGACGTCGCGTTCGTCGACCGGCTGCGCGAGATGTTCCCGCAGGAGTACGTGGAGCAGGCGCGCGAGGAGTCGCTGGCCGGGCCGGAGATGGCAGACCTGCGTCGCCGGTACGACGCCGCGGCCGGGCTCTGATCGGGCCAGGAGGACGGAACCGGCCCACCGGCAGGAACCGGAGGCCAGTCGCGGCCTCCCACCCGTAGCCTGAACCACCTCGCGGGCCTCATCCGCTGCCACCGTGACCAGCACAGGTCACGATGGCGGCGCCTCAATCACGGCCGGCAGGCGCTACTCGCCCTGGCCCACCTGTGTGACGGCGACACTCTGACCCGGCTGGCCTGCGGCTTCGAGATCGATGTCACCACGGCCTGGCGTTACGTCCGGGAGGCTGTCGACCTGCTCACCACCACCGCGGACGACCTTCACACCGCGATCGACCGGATCCGGCTGCTGGCCTACGCCATCCTCGACGGCACCCTGATCCCGATCGACCGGGTCGCCGACCAGAGGCCCTACTATTCGGGAAGACACCACCGTCGCGGCGTGAACGCCCAAGTCATCGCAGACCCGGCAGATCGTGCACTCCATCCTCGTCCTTCATTACCTCGAGAACCCGGTACACGGCAGTTGGAATGGCCGACTAGACCGGGACGAAGGTGGCGGCCAACACCCGCCAGTTGCCGTCCTCACGCACCCAAAGTCGGGTGTAGCGCAACCGCGCGGACATAGCGGCACCGCCCTGAACGGCTTCCACCGCGGCGACCAGGCGAGTCACCCCAGTCTGACCGTCTTCCTGGACATCGAGCGACTCCTCCACCAGGCTGGTGACTCGCAGTGCACCGGAGCGGTAGCTCTCCAGGTCGTCTTCCTTCGCAAAGACCGTGCCGTCCGGTCCGGCGCCCACGACCTGCGGGTGCAGTAGCGCGTCGAGGGACTCGACGTCGGCGGCGCGCTGGGCGGCTTGGAGTTGCCGTTCCGCGGTGAGGAGATCCATCCACCGATCCTCCGCAGCACGCCGCAACAAGACAAGCGGGTTCGCTCGCGGCAGAACGGCGACGTCAGCCCGGTAAGGCGTTCACGGCACAACCGAAGCTCGGCACGACCGTGGTCGGCCCAACTGAGAGGGTCTTCTGCCTTGCTCCGCGGCACGGAATCGTCGGTCCTGTCGCACCTGGACATGTGTCGGTGCCACGGGCGGTTCCAGCGCGAGCCTGCGCGCGATGTCCGCGGCAGTTGGAACCGCCAGGGTCCTACCGGAGCCTCCCCTCATGTCGACCCCTGTCCTGCCTCGCTCGTATGTCTCTCCTGACCAGCACCACCAGGATGGAAAGGGCCCGTTGTCACGGGGAGACCCACGGTGATTGAAGATCAGTCGGGGCCGCAGTGTCCACCGTCAACCGGCGCGGGACGTTCCGCCGGTCTTGCCGGCGCCGGTATCGGGTCGGGCGCTTCTCCCTCGGTCGGTCGGGGTGGCTGCTCGTCGTCGGGCGGTTGCGGCGGTGAGATCCAGGTGACCAGCACGACAGAAATGATCATCAGGAGGAACCAGGAGGCCAGCTTTGTCAACGACACCGGATGCCATCCGTCCGCCTGGCTCGGGTAGAGCCAGGCATTGGACCAGGTGGCGATGTTCTCCGCGAGCCAGATGAAGAAGGCGACGAGGACGAAAGCCAGCAGCAGAGGCATGCGCCACCGTGCCCGGAATATGCGGAAGTGCATGACACAGCGTCCGAACACGAGTGCGACGGCCGCGATGAGCAGCCACCGCACGTCGTGTACGTAGTGGTTGGCGAAGAAGTTCAGATAGATCGCGGTAGCAACCGCGGCCGTCGACCAGCGTTTCGGGTAGCGCGTGAAGCGCAGGTCGAACAGCCGGTTCACGCGCACCATGTAGGAGCCGACCGCGGCGTACATGAAGCCGCTGAACAGGGGCACGCCTCCGATCCGGAGCACACCGTCGGGCTCGTAGGCCCATGAGCCGATGTGGGTCTTGAACAGTTCCATGAGGGTGCCGACGAGGTGGAAAACGACGATCACTCGTAGCTCGCGCAGGGTCTCCAGGCGCCCCGCGAGCATCGCGAACTGGATGACGACGGCGGCGACAGTGAGGGCATCGTTGCGGGCGAGCGCGGCATCGTCCGGATACCACAGGTGCGCCGCGCAGATGACCGCGAGCATGGCGGCACCGAACACACACGCCCATGCCTGTTTGAGTCCGAAGGCCACGAACTCGGTCAGCCACCCGGCCGGCCCGTGACGTGGCAGCCGGGCCAGCGCGGCGCGGAGGCGGGCATCGATCGCGCGTTCGGCCGTGGTGAGCGTGGCTGTTGCGGCGGTGTCGTGTCGCATCGCCCGAGGTTAGGCCGCGTCTGACAATTCGACCGGTGCGGGCGAACCGTTGTTGGTACGGGCACGGCGGAACAGATCCGTGCTACGGGTAGCGCCGGACCGGATATGCGCGGTGGCGGACCTCCGGAGCTGCGTTGGGCGATGGCGCCAGCTGCATTCGTTCACGACCATCGATAGGATGACGCAATGACCGTTCGACGACTGCTACTACACACGACGGCGGCCTGCCTCGCGGCGACCGCACTGACGGCTCTCGTACCGGCCGGGACGGCGCAGGCGGCCTGCACGACGAGCAGCTTCACCGTCGTCTGGGACTACGCGGGCATCTATACCGCCCCCAACGAGTCGACCCTGTACGGCACCCGCCGCTACGGACAGGTCGTCACCGGCCCCACCGGCAACACCGCCAACGGCTGGACACTCACCTACGACTACTGGAACGGCCTGGCACTCTGGGCCTATATGAAGGACGCCGCGTTGCAGTACCGCGGCTGCGCCTGAAGCGGAACCGGCGAACCGGTCAACACAGGCAAGCAGAAGGCTCGCTCGCGAGCCGGGCAATCCCCATGCGGGTCTGCGCCCTGCATGACAGTCCCGGCAACCACCGCCGGCATGCATCACTGAAGTAACCCCAGCCCGGCCGGACCAGCCCGACCCGGACGAGCTCGCCCAGCCGGTCGGACAGCACCGACTCGCTGATCCCACGCTGGATGCCGGCCAGGATCCGCCACCGGGCTTGACCCCGGGCACGCCTTCTTCCGGCACCGCACCCTCATCGGCGCCCCGCCTTGGACCTCACCCTGACTGCCCGAGGTTTCCAACAAGACCGTGGCCAGGCACTCAGGAACGGACGGGGCAAGTCGCCCCGGCGCCGCGGTCGGTGCCGTCCCCGTCCGGACCGAGGGCGTCCTGTCCGAGACCCCGACGGATCGCGATCTCCACGGGTGAGTACGCGCCGTCGGCCCGCTCCAGTTCGTACGGTGCGGCCGGCATCAGCGGCGGTTGGGCCATGAGGCGAGGTCGCGCTCCGTGGTGCGGTTGCGCCGCGTGCACCAGGAACGGGTGGCACAGGAAGACGTCGCCCGGAGATCCGGTGGCGAGGGCGAGCGGCCGGTGCTCGGACGCCGCCACCAGGTCGGGCGCAATGGCTAGTCCGCTCGCTCCGTTCTCCCCGTACTTTTCCAGCACCTTCGGCACGTCGAGGTGCGAGCCGACCCGGATCCGGGTCGGGGCGTCCTTCTCCCCGACCTCACTGAACAGGAACAGCATCAGCAGCGCCCGGCCGCGGGAGCGCACGTTGGTGAAGTACCAGCTCTCGCCCTCCGGCAGATAGCTGCCCTCGATGTGCCAGCCCGCGTCGTCCGGCTCCTCTTCGTGCGGGAAGCGCAGCGGGAACGTGCCCAGCGAGTAGCGCGGCTCCCAGCGTCCCGCTCCGACGAGCAGGTCGTACGCGCGATGGAGGAACGGGGAGTTGGGGGCGGCGGCGAACGGTCCCTGCGCCATGCCGGGCACCCAGTGCACGGGCTGCGTCCACGTCGCTGGATCGTCCGGGTCGCAGCCCGTCGCCCGCCACAGCAGCCGCGCGCAGTCCGATGCCACGCGCGGCGCGACGGCGCCCTTCAGCTTCACGAAGCCGTCGCGAAGAAAGCGGGCCACCAAGGTCGTGTCATCCATGCCCCCATCGTGCGGCGGCGCCGGTCTCGATCGCCCGACACTTTCCGCGCGGCTTTTGTCGGGTGCTGCCCGGTGCGCTGCGACCAAGGTTGATTTCGGATGGAGGCTTGATGATCTTGGCACTCCGGCTGACCGTCAGAGGGAGCGAACACGTGGACGCCCGCATCGTCGACCATCCCGAGGTCCGACTCGTGGGGCACGCGGCCGCGTCCGGCTGGTGTATCAAGGCATCAACCCCACACATCCAGCGGCACAGCCCCGCACTGCCGGCGGAGGAGCACCTGCGCTTGAAGGCTCTCGGCAATACTGAGCCGAGCGGCCTGCTCGCGGTCAGCGACGACCTTGACCCCGACTACGCCGAGGGCAGCGAGCTGACCTACCTTCACGGGGTCGCCGTGTCCCCGGGTACGCCGGTCCCCACCGGTCTCGACTCATCGACGTTCCGGCCGGCAGGTGGGTGGGCATCCGGACCACCGGCCCGCATCCGCAGACCCTTGCTCATCGGCCAGTCCGGACGTCGCCTGCACTCCCCCGCGTGACGCTGCGTAGCGCACGGTCGCGGCCGATGAGTGCATCCGCACCGACCGGCAGGGGACTCATAATGCAGGTGGTGGATGCACGCGCCGTGAAGGGAGGACTGCCGGTTGTCGACGAGCGCTGACGAACTGTTCGCGGCACGTCTCGCCTTCCCGGTGGGCGACCGGGTGCGAGGCACAGTGAGTGCCGTCCCCATGGGCGCGGGACGGGCAGGGGTTCTGGTAGACCTTGACCAGCCGCCGCAAGGATGGGTCGACGTCCTACACCTGCCGGATGACCCGGCCGACTGGCCTCCGGTCGGCAAGGCTGGGCTCTTCGAGGTGGGGCAACACCGGCCCGGCCAGGTGCGGCTGTTTCCGTTGGATGCCGGGATGCGAGGTCGTGGGGCCCGCTTCTTGCGCTGGTCCGGTGAGGAATGGGCCGCGATCACCAGACGGTACCCCGAGGGTGAAGTTGTGGTGGGAACCGTCACCGACGTTTTCCCAGGCAACCGCGAGTACACAGTCAAGTTCGACGACTGCTGGTCGGCGGTCGAGTATGAGGACAATGCCCCGCCGGTCGGCTGGACCGGCTCATTCCGTGTGACCCGTCTGCTGGAGTGGACCCACCGAATCTTGCTAGCGCCAGCGAAGTAGCGATCGAGTAGCTGGGCAAAACAAGATCCGTCGGGCCGAGCGCCTCCGAGCTCCGGCGGGCTGGCTGACGCACTCGACTCGGCTACGACCGTGCACCGCCGTCCATGGACACCGGCTCCGCTCCGTGACGCACGGTCGGCGGCAGGAAGGACGATGGCTGTGATCGGTTCGTCAACGGCATGGACTTCTTGCCGCCGGGCGCGACGGGGAAGCTCAGTAGGATGCCCCCGGTGCGAGGTCGTACCGCTGGCCAAGTACGAGACCGACCGTTTCGTGGGGAGCCGTGGTGACCTCGGAAGTCACGCCACCCGCCATGGTTGCGGTGTTACGTGGTCTGGCGGCAAACGCCGCGTTGGACCTGGCATTGCTCCGGCCGTTGCTGGACAGCGTCGACCTGCTGACTCTGGTGGCGCTAGCCGAACGAGACGACCTGACCCGCGCAGCGGCCATGGCACTGGCTCGGCGGGCAGATCCGACGCTGCGACGGTCACTGGCGCGCAACCCAGTCGCCGCCATGCATGTGTGGTCCGTGCTGGTCGCCGATCCGGATCGGCAGGTACGTCACGCGCTGGCACAGGGCCACAGCCGCGACTTCCGGCCCACGGTGGACCTGCCATTGCCGGAGGCGGCCCAATGGGCGCTTGCCCACGACCCCGACGTCGAGGTGCGTCGCGCACTCGCGTACCGGCCCAATCCAGCGATGCGGGTGGGCCTGCACCTGGCAGCGCATCCCGCTGTCCTTGTCAGGCGGGCTGTTGCCCAGTCCTGGCGGCCGCTGCCGGAGTCGGTTGCACGAGCACTGTTGGCCGACTCGGACGCTGAGGTACGCCGCAGCGCCCTGCTCACCACGACGCCACCACCCGACCTCGTGGCCCAGTTGCTCGCCGATCCCGAGACCCGCCAGCAGGCAGCCGAGGAAGCGCCGCTGAATCCCGAGGATGCCGCCACCCTCGTCACCGATCCGGATCCGGCTGTCCGCGAGGCGGTGGCACGCAATCGACACACACCGCTCGCGATGGTACTGCGGTTGGGCCGGGACCCAGACGAGGACGTCCGCGCGGCAGCGATGCTGCACCCGGACCTGCCTGACGAGGCACGCGAGCAGATCGCGGCCAGCGTGGACATCCGCGATTACCACGTCGCCGACTGGCTTCGCCCACACCGTTCGACGCTCGCCGAGCGCCTGGGGTACGTCGACTCCCGGTTCGTCTTCTGCCGCCGAGCGGTGGCGTTTTCGTCAGACCTACCCACCTGGGCCGTCGCGAGGCTGGCCGCCGACGAGGACCACAGCGTGCGGCTCCTGCTAGCCGAGAACCATCCCGAGGCTCCCGCAGACATCCTCCCCGACCTCATCCGCCGTGCCGGCCATGCACGCTGGAACCTCGTCAAGCATCCCAACATGCCCTCACATGCTCTCGCCGGGTTCGCAGCCTCCGGCAGCGACGACCATCGCCGTGTCGCCGCGACCGGCCCGAACCTGCCAGCCGCCGTTGCCACCGCGCTGGCATCCCACGATGACCACACCACCCGCCGCCTCGTGGCAGCCAACCCGGCACTGCCGCTGCCAGAGATCATCAGGCTGCTCCACGATGCCGACTCGCAGCTGGCCGAAGCCGCCGCCCGCAACCCCCGTCTCCCGCCCAGACTCGCTCGGCAGCTCATCGCCAGCATCCGCTCAACGGCTACGTACCTACTGGTGCTACAACCGCAGCCCGGCCAGGCTTGGTCGGGGTGACCGGCGGGGGTGGCTCTCTCATCGGCTGCCCGCCGTGGTTTGGTGTGGCTCACTCATGGCATGTCTCCTGCCGGTCACCGTGGCGCAGAGACGCTCAAGAGGGGTTGCCCAGCTCGAAGTAGCACTGCCCTCCTCGCCGGATTCAGCCCGGTTTGTTCGAGGAGGACGACGGTGGGACGCGTCGTCATCGGCATGGATCCGCACAGGCGGTCCACGACCATCGAGATCAGCAACGACCGCGAGATGATCCTTGGTCAGGGTCGGTTAATCACCGACCGCGACGGCTACCAGGCCATGCTCAAGCTCGGCCGGCAGCACAAGGACCGGATCTGGACGGTGGAGGGCTGTAACGGGATCGGCCGGCACATCGCGCAACGTCTGAGGTCGCATCGGGCAGCGGCAGCCTGCCCCGCTGGACGCCAGAAAAACTCCGCGCTGTGGTGGTGGGGTGCGGCTACGGTGTCGACGTGCGCATCACCGGCCGTGGCGTCGAACCGGTCACCGAGGTGACCTACCAGCGGGCGCGGTCGGGCGGCGGCACCGAGACGGCCCGGCTGACGGTCGGGCGCCTGGGCGTCGAGGCATTACCCGCCGGCTGCGACGCGGTGCTGGTCACGGGGGATCTGCAGGGCGTGGCGCCGTCGCCGTGGGGCGGCCCGCCCGTGCTGCTGGGTGTCGCGCTGGCTGACTATCTGCCGGTGTGGGCCGAGCAGGGGCTCATCCCACCGTCGGAGCGCCTCGCCGTGGTCCTCGTCGGGGACCTGTACTCCACCGCCCACGCCGACCGGCGCGGCGCCTCCGGCGAGGTCGCCGACGTGTGGTGGGCGTTGGTCGCGGTCGGCTGCCGGCTGGTCGTCGGGGTGGCCGGCAACCACGACGTCATCGCCAGCGACCAGCTGGCCGAACTCGGCCCAGCCGCGGCGCTGCTGGACGGAGGCTGGATCGACCACGGCGGGATGCGCTTCGCCGGCGTCGGGAGCATCATCGGCGACCCGCTCCGGTCTGGCCGCCGCAGCGAACCCACCCAGCTGGCCCGCATCGGCGCCGCGCTCGCCGCCGATCCAGCCGTGCTCGTCCTGCACGAAGGCCCCCAGGGTGAGGGCAACGACCAGCCCGGCCATCCCGCGATCGGCGCCCATCTGCGCACCCAGGCGCCGGCCCTGACCGTGTGCGGGCACGTGCACTGGGAAACGCCCCTGGCCCGCCTCGGCGCCGGGCACGTGCTCAACGTCGACGGCCGGGCCATCCTGTTGACGCATCAACCTGACTGACGACCAGTCGCAGGTGACACGGCTACCACCGACCGTTCGCCAACTAACCGGGTACATCTGTCCAAACGGCCTGCCTGCTTTGAATCGCTGAAGCTCGCTCGGTGCCCAGCCGACACAGAGGATCAGGAAGTTGGCTACCTCGACCACTCCGATGCCAAGGGATCCTGCCAGCCGGCTCGCCATCCGAGATACTGGTGGCTGCCAAGGTCGGTCCACTGATCGAGAGACCCGCCGCAGGCCAGCACGACAGTCCGCGACGGCACCACTATCCGACCCAGTGCCACGGTCCTCGACGGGGAATCGTCGCTGCTGTTCATGCCTACCGATCATCACACCCCATGGGATCCTGGGGCATCCGCTCATCGGCACGACCGGAAGCCAAATTTGATCCGGTCCTCGTGGCACTGCGTAGCGCGCGGATCGCGGCACGTCCGGACGTTGGCGACCGGCACCAGACGTCACTGTCGATGACAAGCACCTAAGAGCACCTCGCGGCATGGGAGTGAGTTCTGACAGCCTGTACAGAACATGGCCGCGGCCGACGCGGCTCCGCTGAGCGAGGGGACGCCGTGTCCAACGAGACAACTCGGTCGCCACTCGTCCTGTCGATCTCGTGGGGTCGCATGGACGTCGAAAACTTGGGATTTGGTAAGGACTTCAAGCTCCACCCCGGGGGTGGCCGCCCGTGGGACTGGTCCGAAACCGGTACTCGCCACCGCCCCGGTATTCAGCCCGACGATGTCCACGAGCTTCTAGCTCACGGCGCCACGACCGTCGTACTGTCGCGTGGCATGCAACTGCAACTCCAGGTCGACCCACGCACCCTCAGCCTGCTCAACGAGCGCGGGGTCACCGTCCACATGGCCGAGACCACCGAGGCGGTCCAGATCTACAACAACCTCGCCACCAGTGGCAGCGCCGTCGCAGGCCTGTTCCACTCGACCTGCTGAACGCCACCACAGACACACGCTGGCAGCGGCAGATCAGTGCGAGCCCGCTGCAGTTCGCCGGCGGCGCGGACGAGCGCGCCGAGATCGTCGGTGAGCCCACTCCCGCAACGCGTAGAGCCGACGCTGCGGCGAAAGGGTGCTGTCACGGACGCGGCGCGCCTGCGCAGGAAAACTGGTCACGGAGCCAATGGTGGCCCTGTCCGACAGGCCGCACGAGCACGCGCCGGTGCCCGAAACCACGACGCAGGACGAGGCAGTACCCGTCGACGGGTGGCTATGCTGACCGCGATGGTGGAGGCTGCGAGCGGAGCCGCGCTGGGGCGGCTGTTGGCGCATCGGTGGCCCGAGGTCGCCGCGACAGCGGGCGCCCTGCGGCCGGAACTCGACACTCTGCTGACCGGTGGCGCGGCCAGTCCTTCGTTGGTGCGGCGGCTGGCGCCGATGCTCGGGTGGCACACGGCCGATCTCTTCGTGGTCGCCGGGCTCGATCTGCCGCAAGATCTGGTGCCTGCCAGCGGTACCGAGCCTTGGCATGTCGGGACGGTACTGGAAGACGCGGCCAAGCTGGCGCCGCAGTCGCTACGCCGGTTGCGCGAGTTCGTCCGGTCGCTACCCGAGCATCCGCCGGCCTGGCCGCCTGTACCGCCGCGCCACAGCTACCCGCTCGGGCCTGGCGAAATGATGTTGCGGCTACTGCGGAACCGCAACATCGGGCCCTACAGCCCAAAGGTGTTGTACCGGATCGGCGACGGGCCGATGGTGCCCTACGCCACGATGGCGATGTTGGGACCCGGCCGCACGCGGCTGACGCCGCAATACGTGACGGCGTTCGCCACCGTCCTGGGTATTCCTGACGACGACTTGGCTGCCGTCGCCGGAGTTGCTGCGGCCACCGATCCACGTCTGCACCGCGACCGCGTTGAACTTGCCCGGTTGGCCTGGGAGGCCCGGCGGTTGACCAGCGAGCAACTGTCTGAGGTGCTCGACGTCGCCTGCCGTCAGCGGTAGCTAAGTCCGCAACGATCCCACCGCCGTTCGATCAGCCCGGAACTAGACCAGATGCCCAACGGTCAGGATGCACCGGCATGGTCACGGAAACAGGATCACTCTGAACGGCCACAGCCGATGCACTGGCATCGACAGTTCCGGGCGTGGCCGGCTCGGGGTGCCGCCCGCCACGGAGTTTGACGACTCCAGGCTGGCTGGCGCGCACGAACGGCGGCAGATCCGGGTGCCACGGCGTACGTTTCTTGGCGGCGTAGAGGCGCGGGGAGAGATTGATTAGGGCCGCCGCGTTCGCAGGCACGGGAAGTCACGTTCGGTTGTTCCCGGCGTGCCTTATCGCTCACGAGTCTGGCGCCTCATACCTATGACCCTGTCTCGTCGGTGCACCGGATGACAGCCTTGGCCACGGGCTTGGGTGGTCGCCAGTTCACACGGCTACCTCGCCAGAAGTGGTCGCAATCGGCTTCGGTCTCGGACTTGAGCTCGTCAAGATGGGCGTAGAAGGCTTGCTCAGCTTGGCTGAGGCCTTTGCCCTTCATCTGCTCCCTCAAGTCATCGAGCCTCTCCTGGATTTGCCACAAAGCGATGCCGGCGGCCGCACTGAACCCGCGCCGGAATTGTTCGTCACCGTGGTAGCTCATCGTCTCTTGAACTGAGTCGCGGACGGAGTCCATAATAAACTGTCCTGCTTTCCGGATACGCCCCGCACGCGCCTCCGTACACGAACCCGATCCGGGTCAGTACGCGTTGCGCCTCCATGGTTGTGAACGTTGCGCGCTCCCATCCAGTGACATTCCCGAGGACCTGTTTCGGCGGGAACATCTGCCCGTTGACCTCGACCATGTGCGCTTCGCCGCACCAATAGCACGTAGCCTGACCGCCATTTCTTGCCTGATTTTGAGCAACCACGATCCGGCGACCAGCAGGCGTGAATTTCATGCCGGGTCGAGTGCCTGGCGCGCCGCCAACCTTCCGAGGGTGCTTGCAGTCGCACGGCTGACCGGCGGCATTCTTGCCAGTTTTGCAGTTGTGGACGAGGGTCGTACGGCCTCGACCTGGACGTAGGTGCCGGCTGAGGTGCGTAGCCACTGTCCGGGCTTGAGGTCCTTGGCGTCGATCCACTCGCCGAGGTCGGAGACCCAGAAGGGGTGACCGTCGGTGGCGATGACGGAGCCGGAGTCGTCGCCGGTGGTGCCATCGGTGTCGACGGTGACCTCGACGAGGTTCTTGTAGCCGTCGCCGACGATCAGTGCGACGACCTTACGGGATTCGGTCTTCCCGATCTCCGGGGCCAACGCCGACTGGCTCACCGTGTTCCAGTTGCCGACGTACGCCCCGGACCTCAACCCGCAGGAGGGCATTGGTCGCTCGTCAAGCGCGATATCGGCAACCTGGCCGCCGCCGACCTCGGCCAGGTCACCCGCGCCGTGCAGCGCAAGCTCAAGATGCTCCAGCACCGGCCGGAGGTCATCGACGGCTGCCTGGCGGCACGGGCCTGACCCTGTCGGCGTGATCGTCAGAAGAAGCCGAAGAAGCGAGCCCACCAGGTGGGCCGCTGAACATGCGAGGGCAGTCGGCTCGGCCCGTCGTAGTCGCTCTCCAACAGTTCCTCGGCAACCACTACATAGCCGAGCCCAACCAACGCCCGGTTGACCTTGGCAAGGTCAGCGCCGTCCAACTCGCCCTCGGCCTGAGCTTCCTCCGTTCCGAGGAAGGCACCGGGGTTGTCCGCGCAGACCAGCGCCAGTGAGCCGAATTTGCTCACGCAGACGACGATCCGGGTTCCGCATACGGTCGCGTCAGCCGGCACGACGACGCGTCCGTACTCGCTGGAGTCCTGAGTGTCCTGCTCATCCGTGCAGCGAGCTGCGAAGTCGCCTTCAAGTCGGGTCAGCAGACCACCGAAGCGGGCTGCGGTCTGGCCACGGTCGTAGTGCTGCGGCCACTCCAGCCATTCCGGATCATCAAGCTCGCGCAGCAACGCCAGCAGAACCGCTTCGCTCTCGACCATGCGCTCATCTTGCCGAGGCGAGGATGTAGTTGGGGTGGCGGTCGAGGCTCTTGCGGGCTCGGTCGTAGCGCATGGTGGTTCTCGGCGGCGTGCCGATCTATCTGCCGGCCGTGGGTGTTGCGCAGGGATCGGCCCGCCGGTGCGCTCATCGACGGCCCCGGTCAATGGCTCGGGCGACCGCGGGTGGCAGCGGGACAAGAACGACCCTGCCACCCTTGCCGCGCACGCGCCGGACCCGGTGCCCGTGTTCCTCGCCCAGGTCGGCGGTGTTCGAACCGCAGGCTTCGAAGATCCACAAGCCGAGCAGGCCCAAGAGCGCGACCGGGGCGAAGTCGGTCGGGTTGACCGACAGCCGGGCGGTAGTGATCAGAGCTTCGAACTGCAGGTGCCCGAGTCCGAGGGTCGACGACTCGGACGGCACCGTGGGTCGACGGACGTGATCGGCTGGCGAGTGCTTCGACCCCACCACGACCGACAGGCGCCGCGAAACCGGTGAGGGCTGGTACCGGCGGACGTCTTGCAGCCAGCGCACGTACCGCTCGATGTCCACCCGCGCCGCAGCCAAAGGGTCAAGACGGTGGTCGGTGCACCAGTGCAGGAAGACTCGCAGGTCGAACTCGGTATGGACGCGAGTCTGCCCGCGGTAGCGGCCCAGGAAGGCCGACACTGGAGCGCGCACAACGAGTTGGTCGGCAGGTACGACCTTGAAAGCCGAAGCAGGAGAGACAGCCATACATCACCGTGCGTCACCACCGGCGATTAACACCAGCCCACCCGTAGCGGCAGATCAAGTACGCGCGCTGGGAGAGGTCAGACAACCGGCGTCTGCTCCAATCGGTCCAGTGCCACATAGGCTTCTCGAAGCCGGTCAGTCACGTCGACTGCGCCTTCGAGGCCTGCACGGATCTGCCCCACGGTGATTCGGTGACCGGCGACCCACGAGCTCGCTCGGGCGGCTCCCTTGACTTGGTCGGCCGGAACCTCGACAGCTTGATCGATGTTGTAGGTGACGCTGTTCAGAATGACGAAAACGCAGGCATCGAAGCTCCAGCTCCGAAACGGCGAGTAAACATGGGTACGTCCGCCGCCGGGCTCGATGACGCGGCACTTGACCTGCAGCAAGGTGCCGTCTTCCGCACGAACGTCCCAGCTCTTCTCCGATTGCGGCGCGAGTTGGCCTCGATAGGCCTTTGCGACGACGGACTCGGCCAGGTCACCAGCAGGGGCGTTGCGCGACCTGACAACGCCACGTTGGATCAGCTCAGTGAGGATCCGAGAGTAGAGCCCGAGCAGTTGCCGGATGCTCAGCGATCGGAGATCAGGATCGGTAGCTGCGTGCACGGCGTGACGGTACCCGGACGCGTACGAATACGCCTCGCGGACCCGCTCGGCGGCAGATCAGTGCGAGCATTGGTGCATGCCAGGACCAGCAACGTCGATCGCCAACGTTCCGTTGCATGACGTGCTCCCCAGGCACTACGTGGCGGCGGAGGACGACCTGCGAAGACTGGCACACAAGTTGGACACCCACCACTCGGCCGCCAACCGCACCGCATGGCACTGGTATCCAGAGCACGCCGACTGTCCGCCGGTGTCCTCCGAACGCAACTATCTGCTCCTCGTCGACACGACGATCACGTTGATCAACACGGGCGACGATTGGCTCGAACTGACGCTCGACATCGCGTGGCGGCCGAAGCTCACCGTGAACGCGGCGGTCGAAGTAGCCTGCTGGTGCCCGCAGAACCACAACATGCACCAGGTCCGTGAGGCGCACTGGCAGGTTGCGGGCCGTCACGACCTAGCCGATGCGTTTACTGCCAGCACCGCGATGTTGACGGACGTCCTAAACTCGGGCCCATTCGACCCGTGCGCCTGGCGAGTCTGGGCCGGTCTACCGCATGCGCCCGCAGCCAGGCAGTGACCAGCGTCATCTCATCGGCTACGACAGCGCACTGCGCCGGGCGCGGCCAACGCGCGGACAGCGGCAGATGTGCGCACGTGATCTTGGCTGACCGGCGCGTTCAGGGGCTGGAGCGGTGCGGTCCGCTTCGACTTGCGCGGGAGCAGTGACCTTTGGCGACCCGAGGCATCGCCGCGTCGGCAGGGCGTGTGTCCATACGCACCAGCGGGAGACTCCGACGGACGTACGGACGGTGAGGAAGGTGCCAGCGGCGCAGCCCGCTCGGCTGTGAGCGGGCGTCGGTGGAAGGCGCGCATGAGCACGGTTCTATCACTGCTGACCGGTTTCCTCGCCGGTCACCTTGTCCTCGGAGCCGACGGACGGGGCCGTGCCGTCGCGGAGGTCGTGGGCGGCGCCGGGCACGGCGAACTCCAGCAGCCGGGCGCCTTCGGCCTCGATCTCGGCGCGCTCGATGGCGGTCAGCGGCCGGAACGGGTCGATCTCCAGAGTCGCTGACGCCTTGCCTGGATGGAGCTTCCAGGCGCCCGTCACCTGCCCGTCCACGAGGAAGGTGGCGCGCATCCCGTTGCGCGTCATGACCCGTTTGCGGGCCTCCTCTGAGATCACGCGGGTGCGGTCGGTATGGGAGGCCAGGAGGTTGTCGTATTCGGGCAGGAAGCGAACCGGCGCGCGGGCGTCGGCGTCGGGGCGTGGCGCATCCGGGAGGTCGAACAGCTCCACCCCGTGCTCGTCGCGGAAGACCGCCAGCCGTGGCCGCAGCCTCTCCAGGACGGGCCGCAGCCGGGTTCGGCCGGCCCACGTCTGCACGTCGGCGACCGACGCCGGGCCGAACGCGGCGAGGTAGCGCAGCACGATGTGTTCGGAGTCGGCGGCGGAGGCGGGCTCGGCTCCGGTCCAGCAGGCCGCCGTCGCGTACCGGGTGGTGCCGCCGACGCCCCAGACGGCGCGTGGCGGCACCTGCACCAGCGGTACCAGGTTCCGCACCACGGTGGCGAGTGCGCGGGGCTCGCGATCGGGCCACCGCTCGTGCAGCGCCGCGCCGAGTTCCTTGGGGGTGAGGTGTCGTGCGCCGAGCAGTGCCCGGCCCGACTCCGCCACGGCCGCACGGTCCAGACCGGTCAGGATCGTCTTGAACGCGGTGTCCAGCTCACGGTCGAGCGCGGGCTGCGCCCATGGTCGCAACGAGCGGTAGTCCGCCGTGGTGACCAGGTGGACGGTGCTGCGCATCAGCGCGACCCGCGCCAGGCGGCGCTTGGTCAGCGCGTCCGTCAGGTCGGCAGTGCCGAACTTCCGCAATCTGCTCCAGAGCCCGAAGTAGGGCGCGTAGGGCGCCTGCGCCTGCATGCCGACCAGCCGGGTGACCGCCTCCTCGGCGGTCGCGTCGGCCCGTTCCAGCAGCATCTGACGGGCCAGCAGGGCTCGCCCCAGCTCCCGTCGCCGCAGCACCTGTGCCACCGTGCCGTCCTTTCCATCGTATGGCAGGGGCGGCGGATGCCGCCCCTGCCTCGTCGATCAGCCGCCGAAGTCGGCCCGGTGATCCGCGGCCCACCGAGCGTAGGTACGCGCGGGGTGCCCGGTGATCTGCTCGATGACGTCGTTGACCGGCGCGGGCCTGCCGACCGCCTGCGCCATGAGACCGAACAGCGCCGCCAGGAACTCGGGGTCCATGAACTGGCTCATCTGCTCCAGCACGGGCTCCGGGTCGAGGTCCTCGACGGTGAGCGGGCGCCCCAACGTCTCGCCGAGGATGCGGACCTGCTGCGCCTGGGTCAGCGACTCGGGGCCGGTCAGGTCGTAGGCCCGTCCCGCTTGCCCGCCGCCGGTCAGGATCCGCGCGGCCACCTCGGCGACGTCCCTCTCGTGCGCGGCGCTGAACGCGGCTTCGGCGTACGGCGCGCGAATGACGTCACCGCCCTGGAGCTGCATCGCGAACGTCAACGAGTTGATGGCGGGGAAGAGTAGCCGCAGGAACGTCCACTCGATCCCAGACGCCTCGATGGCCTGCTCGACGTCGCGGTGGTACTGGGCGATCACGTCGGGCTGCCGCTCGGCGCCCGGGACGATCGCCCCCGAGGACAGGAACACCAGCCGCCGCACCCCGGCCCGCCCCGCGGCCGCCAGTAGCGGAGCGACATCCATCCCGTGCTGCAGAACCAGGAAGGCGGCTTCGACGCCGGCCAGCGCCGCTGGCAGCGTCTCGGGCTTGGTCAGATCGCCCTGGACGACGTCGACTTCCGCCGGGAGCCCGGCCTGTTCCGGGGTACGGGTCAGCGCCCGTACCGGCGCACCCGCGGCGACCAGCTCTTCTACTGCCTGACGTCCGAACTGAGCCGTGGCACCAATGACGAGATACATGCGGGTTTCCCTTCGTGTGAAGACTGGGGGGTCTGATGGGGTCCGCCTACAACCGGCGGCGGATCAGCGAACCTTGCGGAAGAACTGCTGGATGTCGTGGACGAGCAGATCGGGCGCGTCGTGGGCGGCGAAGTGGCTGCCCCGGTCGTAGACGTTCCAGGAGACGATGTTTTCGTGGTCGCGGTCGGCGAACGTCCGGATCGACTGGTAGTCCCAGGCGAAGTTGGCCAGGCCGAGGGGCACGGTGGTCGGTTTCGGCACGGTGGTCGGTTTCGGCACGGTGGTGCCCCGGCCGTTCGACTTCTGCTGTACGGGGGCCGCCGCCGCGTCCTCGTAGTAGAACCGGGCGGCTGAGGCGGCTGTGTTGGTCAGCCAGTAGATCATCACGTTCGTGAGCACGTAATCCGGGTCGAGCGAAGCGCCGAGCAGCTGCGCGTTCCAGCCCAGCAGGCCGGCCGGGGAGTCGGCTAGAGCGTGCGCCAGATTCTGCGGCTCGGTGGACTGGAGCTTGTCGTACGCGCCCCGGTTCTGGGTGAACCACTCGGCGAACGCGAGCTTGCCGCGCTCCTCCTCGGAGAGGCCGGCCAGTTCGGCGGGGTCGCCCGACGGGAACGAGAAGACCTGTGTCACGTGCACGCCGCAGACGTGCTCAGGATCGACCCGGCCCACCTCGGGCGAGATCAGCGATCCGCCGTCGTTGCCGGCCGCGCCGTACCGGTCGTAGCCGAGCCGCTGCATCAGCTCGGCCCAGGCCCGGGCCACCCGGTACCGGTCCCAGCCGCGCTCCCGGGTCCACCCGGAGAAGCCGAAACCCGGCACCGACGGAATGACCAGGTGGAACGCGTCCGCCGGGTCGCCGCCGTGCGTTCGTGGCTCGGTGAGCGGGCCGATCACATCCAGCCACTCGACCACCGAGGTCGGCCAACCGTGGGTCAGTATCAGCGGCGTCGCGTCCGGCTCCGGCGACCGCACGTGCAGGAAGTGGATGTTCTGGCCGTCGATCTCGGTGGTGAACTGCGGGTACGCGTTCAGCCTCGCCTCCCAGGCCCGCCAGTCGTACCCGGTGCGCCACCGCTCGACCAGCTGCCTCACGTAGCCCACCGGGACGCCGTACTCCCAACCGGGCGGCACCGGACCAGCCGGCGCCGACTCGTCCGCGGGCAGTTCCTCCGCCCACCGAGTGCGGGCCAGCCGCTGCTGGAGATCGTCGAGCTCGGCCTGGGGGATGTCGATCCGGAACGGTGCGATCGTGCTGTCGTTCGTCATGGTCATCAGCGTAGGAAAGAATTAGGCAAGAACCGTTCCTAATAACCTGGCATACTGCGAAGAATGTTGGAAACCGCGGCGCGGCTGCTGCGCCTGCTCTCGCTACTCCAGACACCCCGCGAGTGGACCGGCGCCGAACTGGCCGAACGGCTGTCGGTCAGCACCCGGACCGTTCGCAACGACGTGGACCGCCTGCGGAACCTCGGCTATCCGGTGCACGGCAGCCGGGGCGCGGTGGGCGGCTACCGACTCGGCGCCGGGGCCACGCTGCCGCCGCTGCTGCTCGACGACGAGGAAGCGGTCGCGGTGGCGATCGGGCTGCGCACTGCCGCCGGGGGCACGATCACCGGGGTCGAGGAGACCTCATTGCGCGCGCTGGCCAAGCTGGAGCAGGTGCTACCGGCGCGACTCCAGCGTCGCGTTGACGCCCTCAAGCGGTACGCCGTCGTGGTGCCGCGGGACGACCTGGGCCCGCGGGTGGACGCGGACAGGCTGAGTGTCCTCGCCGCAGCCTGCCGGGACCACGAGCGCCTGCGATTCGGCTACCGAAGCCACGACGGCTCCGAGAGCCGGCGCGAGGTGGAACCGTACCGGCTGGTCAACTGGGGACGACGGTGGTATCTCGTCGGGTTCGACGTCGAGCGGGCCGACTGGCGAACGTTCCGGGTGGACCGGCTCCACCCACGTACCCCGACGGGCCCCCGATTCATCCCCCGCGATCTCCCCGAGGAAGCCGTCGACCAGGTACGCCGGGGCGTGTCGTCGGCCGCATGGCGGTACCGGGCCCAGGTCGTCGTACACGCACCGGCCGAACAGCTCATCGAGCAAATCAACGCCGCCATCGGCACCATCACCCCGGTCGACGACACCCACTGTCTGCTGGACACCGGCGCGGACAGCATCGAGGCGCTCGCCGTCCACCTCGGCCTGCTCGGCGTCGACTTCACCGTGACGGAACCCGCGGAACTCGTCGAACTCGTGCGTACGCTCGCCGGCCGCTACCACCGCGCCACCACCGAACCGCGTCCGCAGGACACCTAGGCCAGGGCCGCCTCGGACCGCCCGGCACGACCCATCTTCACCATCAAGGTCGCACGGATTACCGCAGACCGACAGGACGATCCGCACACCCGAGGCATGCACTCTTCTCGGCAGTTCCGGTGTTGGTCGGCTCGGGTGCTGCTCGTCACGGAGTATGACGGCTCCAGGCTGGCTGCCGCGCACGGACGGCGGCATGAGCGGGTGACCGCCGATGCCGGGCGCGCTCTCACAGGCGCACTGAGCCTGCCGGGCGCGGGCTTTCGAGGTTGATGTCGAGCGTGTACGTTGCGCCGATGAGTCGACAGGACCGAGTTTCGACCGCCTCATTCGGCGGTCGCGTAGTGGTGTCGGCGCACTTGCTGTTGCTGGTGATGTATCTGATCGGCAGCTTCGGTGTGCTGCTCGTAGCCGCACTGCGCGTCAGGGATCTCCCGGCTGTGCTGGACCCGAGGGTGGATCGGTTGGGCGATCCGAAGGATTCACTTCCGCCGGTCGGCCCGGACTCGGCGTGGAACCCGCTGCTCTGGGTGTTCGAGCTTGGCCGGGTGCTGGCGATGTTCGTCTACCCGCTCGCTTTCGTGACCATGGTCCTCGGGGTGGCAACCCTTATCCGAGCCTGGCGGGTCGGCGACCGGAAAGCATTTGGCTGGCTCGTTGTCAGCACGGGAGTGTGGTCCGCCCTGGCGGCGCTCGCCCCGACTCCGTACGGCACGCAGCTACACGTCTGGTTGCTCGACTGAGCCTGACGGCCCACTGCGACCGACCATGCGACTCACGGTCAGGTCAGGTCAGGACAGCAGCAGGTCGAACCGTCGTCCCATCCCGAACTCTGGCGCCCCGCCGTCAGTGACCATCGCGAACGCCCCGGCCGGCACGCCGCCGAATGCCGCTACGCCGGAGGCAGCAGCCAGCAGACCAGCCTCGCTCCAACTCGGCCAGGAAGTCCTCCACCTGGTCGACCCAGGGAAACGGATAGACGCCGGGCGCGACACCCAGGGCCGGGGCCAGCGAAGTATCCTCATCGCCGGAGCGGGCGGGGGGTTCGACGTGTACGCCGGCCTGCCCTTGGCGTTCGCCCTGTGGCGCGGCGGCGCACAGGTGCACCTGGCCAGCCTGTCCTTCTCCGAACTCGAGTTGATCGACCGGGACGCGTGGGTGACGGAGCACGTCGCGGCGGTGCGACCCGACACCACCAGCCCGGACTGGTACTTCCCCGAACGGACGCTCGCCCGGTGGCTGGCAACCCAGGAACTGCCGTCGACCGTGTACGCCTTCCCGCCGCTCGGGGTCCAGCCGCTACGGGCGGCGTACCAGCACCTGATCGAACAGCTCGACATCGATGCGGTGGTGCTTGTCGATGGCGGCACCGACATCCTGCTGCGCGGCGACGAAAGCGATCTCGGCACGCCGGTGGAGGACATCACCAGCCTGGCCGCCGCGGCCGCGCTGGACGTGCCGGTCAAGCTGGTGACCAGTCTCGGTTTCGGCATCGACGCCTACGACGGCGTCAACCACGTCCAGGTGCTGGAGAACCTCGCCGCACTCGACCGCGACGGCGGCTACCTCGGTCCCCTGTCCATCCCCGGTTCCAGCCGGGAAGCGACGCTGTACCGCGACGCTGTCGCCGACGCCCAGGCCGCCACCCCGGACCGGCCGAGCATCGTCCAAGGACAGATCGCCGCCGCCACCAGCGGCGCGTTCGGAGACATCCGGTTCACCCGGCGCACCGGCGGCGGCGACCTGTTCGTCAACCCGCTCATGGCGATCTACTTCACCGTCGACCTCGACAAACTCGCCGCCCGATGCCTGTACCTCGACCGCATCGAGAACACCATCGGCAGACGACAGGTCATCACGCGCATCCAGACGTTCCGCGACGAACTCCTCGGCGCACGCATCCCCCGCGCGTTCCCCACTGAACGCCCGGACGGCGGCAGAGATGAGTGCACATGATCATGAAGATGTCGATTACGGCGAGTTCGGGGCTTGGCCTTCTGCGGGTAGATCGTCTCGTGGCGGGCCAGCATGGCGACGAACTCGCCGATCTTCCGCTCGCGGGTCTGTGCCCGTTTGACGGCGTTGACGCGGTGGATGAG